>NZ_CAOS01000014.1:124010-124537 GCF_000315365.1 Desulforamulus hydrothermalis Lam5 = DSM 18033 | reverse complement strand
AAAGGAGGGAGCCAAAACAGACAGCNCAGAGACAAAGAAGNGAACAGAACGCCGGGCANCGCACAAAGAGGCAGCAAAAACCCAAACCCAGACAGACACCCAAGGNACCACACAAGACAGCGCGCAAACAGGAAACCAAAGAGAGAAAGCAACAGAAAGGAGGAGAGAAAAAAAAAGGAGGCAGAGGAACAACAACGAAGANGGGGGGGGGAAGACGAAGCACAAAAGCCGCACAGGGGAAAGGGGAACCGCGCCCGGACCGAAAAAGGGAAAAGAGGNCGCACCCCGGGACGAAAAGAAGAAAAACGACAACACACAGAAGAGAGAGCANACCACAGGAGGGACANAAGCACGACAGAGGGAGGCAGGAAAAAAAGGCGCCANCCACGAACGAAAGAAACAGAAAGCCACCCCGGCGCAACAGAAGAAGAAAAAGAACACACCACCCCAAGAGAGAGAGGGAGAANNAAGAAAGAAAAGGAGGAAAAAAGAGAAAAAAACAAAGAAAAGAGGGGGAGAAAANNANA
>NZ_CAOS01000014.1:0-123988 GCF_000315365.1 Desulforamulus hydrothermalis Lam5 = DSM 18033 | reverse complement strand
TCGGCAAATGCTAGCAGATATGTCACCGCCGGNANATNTNNACCCANNNTTGGCCACGGCGTGACTAGTCAGGGGGGGGGGGATCATCTCCCATGCCCAGTACGACGGTTTTCATCTGGTCGGTCAGCATTACCTTTGGGATGCCCCCAAAATATTCAAAAGCATGAATCAAGCAACGAAGAAAGCTGTGAATGTCACAACGCTTAGTGAACTCTATATAGGTGGAACGAGAGTACCCCAATACCATGACAAATACCGGCACTTTTCGGACTGTACCGTCCAAATCTACGTAATCACACAGTCCCCAGTCGACCTGTGCATATTCACCAGGTTTCGTCTCGTAACGAAGAACAGCGGGAACTTGTTTGGGAGGACGGAAGTCCTTCACATAGTCTTTCAAGATGGTACGTCCCCCGGTATACCCCTTTTCTCGTAGAAGATCGAATAAAACCTCGCAGTTATAGATACCTTCTTGAAGACGTTCCTGCAGGAACGGTTTATACGGATCAAGCTTGGAACCACGAGATTTACGGGTTCCCTTTTCGGGGGAGAATTCACCCCGGAGATATCGGCGAACTGTATTTCGAGAATGCCCCGTTAGACGGGCAATTTCACGAATACTCTTGCCTTCTGCCCTCATGGTATGTAACGATATCACTATCCCACTCCTTAGCATGTGTCTCCCTCCGAAGATTAACTTGGCCGTTAATTACGAAGGGGATATATTCGCTAAGGGTGGGTCATTTTCTTTCCGGCTAACCTGGGTCAATTATATCCCGGCGGTGACAATATCTGCTAGCAATTGCCGTAATACTAGTTTGAACAGAAGTAGGCAATCGATTGAAAATTTCGTTCGAAGAACTTGTATTTGGGTAAGTTGCTCGTAAAACAGCTTCAACTGCCAAAATTACACTATTTAGGATACCAGCTTTATTCATTAAAATTGCTTCTGCGTTCATCAATTCACCCCCTTCACATACCATTGAGTATTTGCAGAGTCCTTATCTGTTGCTTTGACTCCAGTAACCTTACCAGCAATAACGTGATTGTAAAATGCCCTACCTAGTGCCAATCTAACCCCCTTATTGATGTTAATCCAATCTGTAGCAAGTACTGCTTTTATATTAAAATTAGTGCCTGTTGGGATTCGTTCGACACGAAGCAAAAGCTCTGAAAACCATTTCTGAAATTCCGTATTTTCCAGAACTCTACTTTTAATGAAGTGAGTAATTGAAACGCCACTATCCCTTGCACGCCGTTCCAATTCATTGTATTCATCATCTGTAAACGATACTTGAATTAATTTAGCCATAAATAAACCACCTTTCTGATTTTTATAATGATTAATCATTCTGTTTATCATTATAAACCAGAAAAGAATTTTCGTCAATATGTTTTTCATTATAAACATTATTCTTTTTATATAATAATCAGTCCTCGCTCATCATATACACTTTCGTTATTGTCATTACCACAGCGTATGGCCCGATCAAGAGCCATAATCGTAGCTACCGCGCCATCGATTTTCTCAGTTGATTTTTCCTTGTCCGGTTTGATGTTGCCTGCCGGGTCGGTCTTGATGAAGATATTGTCCATGTCTCTTGCTACTCAGCGGATAGTCTAAGTTCCTTAATAGTTTTTTATTATCCGATAATTAGACAAAACAGTATTACTCTTCTTCAAAAGCAAAATTTGTAAATTTAAGCGTCCGGCAATTTTCAGTTACTGTCCTGACAACATTATCTGGTACCCCGTCAGCAATTTCAGCCTGTATTTCCATCGTAACTTCAACATTGGCACCTGAAAGAAGGTTTAGATGCTGTACAATCTCCTCCGCAATCCGTCCGGCATCTCTTCCAATTCTCGAAGTATCGAGTTTAACAGTAGCGTAAAACCTCTTCGGCTTTTTACTCTGAAGTACTTGAGGATTAGTAACATCGCTGGGCACTATTGTTGTAATACTGTCATCTGCTACCGGATCCCGAAAAACCGGGGTCGGAATTTGTGCACTTTCTCCAGGATAAGTAATACCTGCATGAGTTTTATCTCTTTCCTTTTCAATCCTCTCTTTTTCAATCTGAGCTTTCGCGGCCTCAGGTCTTACAAGATATCCGTTAATATCTACATAAAATCCAGATGATTGGTTAAACTTAAGAGCCAGATAACGTCCCTCGTCAGTAATACCTTCAGCATATGCAAAGTACTCATCTGAGCCTAGCCCATTTTTAATGGTATCCAAAAGTACATCGACATTCTTAAGTCTTGGCAAATAGCAGTAGCTGCTCAGATATTCCCAAAGCTTCTTTATTTGTATGTGCTGTTGATCTTTCCAAAGCCAGCGATCAAGTTCCATTCTCAAGAGGGCTGGAGACCATCTTGTAATAAGCTGTTCCATCTGGACCATTTTTTTAGATGCTTTTATAATATGGGTTTCAGAACCGCCACTTATCCTTGTCTTCTCCCACTCTATCGGGTTAGATCCATCTTGTACCGGCACAAGCAACCAGCAATATGCTTCTTTCATCCTTAACTCCACAGTTTCATCGCTTCTTCTCATGCTGGTGTTGGCTTCCCTCTGTTGAGCAATATCAAGATTAAGGCTTTCCACATCATCAATAATAGACTTCCACGCCAAATACTTTCTCACTTCAGATGTAAGGCTCAGTATAATTTCGCTGTCCGGAACCACAAAAGCCAGCATATTCCTGTACATTCTCGGCGAAGTGCCACGGTTATTAAGTATATCGCTCGCTTTTTCGATCGCCTTGCTGCTATTACTTCCCTGTTTATGGGTAAAATCCGGTGCCAAAACTACAAGCCTTACAGTCTGCTCATCAGGTATATCAAGTGATGACGAAGGGCAACTGTGAACACCCGCAAATTCGCCGCGTTCCCTTATAGCCTTGAGTCTGCGCTCTATCTCATATTCAACCTCCGGCGCAGGGATCTGCACAGCTCTGTCTTCAACAGTTTTACGAAGTGTAGGCCTTGTATCATACCAGAAACGGTTATTTGACATATCGCTGTACAGGTATGCAAGCTGGTTCTGAAGATGAGACAGAGCATCGTTAAATACCGAAACCTGTTCACCCGGTTGCACCACACCCAGTCTAATCCTGGTAACTTCAATACCTCTGTTACGCTGTTCCTTTACTGATGGTGCGCTTCCAAGCATGATCGTTCTTGCCACTCTTCTGGCAGCCAGGCACCTCGAAAAGCGGGGATTTTTCTCCTCAATCGCATATGGTATTGAATTTCGTCCGTCGGTCTCTTTATCAATAACCGCATTCCAGCCTTCAGGCAGATGTCGCGTCAGTTCTTCTCTTATATTCGGATTATCCAATGCTATGGAAGAAGGCATGATTAACAGACCGCCGTCATTTTTCATCCAGAGATCATGAATAACTGCAGCCATAAGCCTTAATACGCCACGGGTTCTCTGAAAACGTTCCAGAGTTGCCCAATCACTATACAAACGGTCAAACACTTCCGGGTGAATTGGATAACACGACTTCAACCTTTCATAGTATTCCAATTCTTTACATTCCAGTGGGAAGTCTGATGAACTCTGATTATACATTTCGCTAAAGGCACGGCATACCTGCTCAAGTGAAGCTGGATCTTGCGGTGGAAGAAATAGTCTCCTCCTCACAATTTCAAATCCTTCATTTGCGCCTACCGGTTTCCATATTGCTTCCATCCTACCAAAGGTATGCTCAATAGTCTCAAGGGCGATCTTTCCAGCCTCACCACCAATTTCAATGTCAGACTCAGGTATAGAAGCAACAACAAGACTGTTCTTACTGGCACGAGCAGCTTCAGTCAATTCTTGAATGAATGAAATCAAATTATCAAAACTACCTGCAGGCAGTCCGGCAACACCATACAACTTTTTGGCATAGGCTACGAGCTCATCAATTAGTATTAAACAAGGGCCGCAAGCATCAAAAAGTTTAGTTAACGCTTCTGAACCAGGTGAAACACCTTTCTTATCAGCCTCTTTTACATAATCATATAAGCTTAAATCGCCTGCCTGCTCAGCAAGTTGCGCCGCCATTTCACCCCATAGTGTATTAATAGTAATGCCGGGATATTTAGGCGGTCTTTTGCTTTTGGAAGGGTCGAGAGCCGTACCAACAAGAACAGCAACATTGGTTTTTACAACCGATGAAAGCCCAGCTCTTTCAAGTACCGGCTTAACATTCGGCATCTTGTCTATAGAAGCCTGTCCCCTCAGCAAGTGATACAGTGCCAACATACTGTGGGTCTTTCCGCCGCCAAAGGCAGTTTTGAGTTGGATAACGGGTTCTCCGTCTTTTCCTGCCACACGCCTTAAAGCCTGGACAAGAAGGCCTGTCATTCCTTCAGTTATATATGTCCGGGCAAAGAATTCCACCGGGTCTTTATATTCTATAGATCCTTCGCCACGAGCCACCTGAGCAAGGTCAGCAGCAAACTCCGCATTTCTGTATCTTCCCTGGGCGACATCAGGATGCGGTTCAATCACATATCTCCAGGAAGGAAGCCCTGAAAGCGGTGGGTTGGAAAGAACACCGCTCTTATCTATCTTGGTAGTTGTTGTTTGAGCAGAAACAGCACCATTATTAGAATATATAGAAGCTTCAGGAGTCCCATAACGGATTTTCCTGATCAAAGTTCTTATCTCCTCAGTACTCTCAGCATCGATCTGCTCGCATAAACGCGCCATGGTATCCAGTGCACGCCAAGCATAATCGGTATCAAAATCCTGACCACCGATATGAGCACATTTATGCCGGACACCTATAAGTTCTTTCGTCCAGTTCCTGTGATCAATGCTTAATTTACGTTTAAAAATGTTTACCCAGTGCACATCAATTAACGTGAGGCAACGCATAATATCGAGAGAATCAACAAGTTCAGCCCAATCACCTTTTTCCGGGAGCCCTTTCCGCTGTTCATCCCTTAATGTGTTAAGAACTCCTTCACTCCACCATTCGCCTTTATATTCGATCCGGAGTTCACGCGCTACATAGGGGGCCAAGGCTTTTAAAAGATATCTGAATCCCTGGTTAATAATATTTACATTTTCACTCATCACTCATTACCTCCTTAATCCCCAACTAAAAAAGTGATTGCTGCTCATATGACCTTGCAGCAAGCTCCGACGCCTTTTTCTGTATATCCGGCCATGATACAACCAAAGCATTGTATGCATAGGCTTCTTCAGTCCATCCCTTTCGCTCTGCAATGGTATAAAGCCTGTACACCAGCGACTTGGCGTTTTCGACAACATCGCTGCGCATTTTATGAACAAGTTCTGCGGCCTTAATCTCTCCTTCGTTTTCCAGGGTTTTAACCAGCTGCTGCGTGCACATCCAAATCATGTAGCTGCTCAAAGACGATACAGGAGACCATTTTTCATCCAGTTCTTCACGTTTAAGAAGCCTCACCTTTCCTTTTGCCGAGTAGACTACGCCTTTTTCCTCTAATCTTCCTACTGAAGTATTTTTAGCACGGGCTAACACATCGGCCTCGCCGAAAGGAGCTTCATTCATCCCGAATTGCTCATACCATGCTACACAGAAACGGCTGTCAGAATCCATCTCGCCTTCCTGTGCCGTAAGGTAAGCATCCAACTCCTGGTTGATAATTTGCAAGGCTGTACGTACTGTCATAGGAGTACCATCTGCTTCCAGCACTTTTGAGTAACGGGAAAATACAGACATTCCTGGTCCAATAGCCGCCTGCGCAAGGTCAACAGGCGCTATGTTACCGTTTTGTAAATTTTTTAGCGCTAACGGTAGTTCTCTACGTAAAGAATTAACAAATTCACGGCGAGTGGCAATCTGGGCCGATTCTGAGCGCGGTCTACATACAAGTACAATATATGATGCTAATGCATTAGCTCCCATTGCACGCATTCTCCATTTTTGTGAGGCCCGTACCGGCCATGTGGCAGTGATCTGGAAGCCTGTTGTAATAAGAGCTTCAAGCATTGTTTCCCAACCAGTTGTTGTAATTGAAAAATTGGCATCATCCGAACCATCGTCTGACTCATCTTCATCAGTTTGTTTGAAAGCATAATATACAGTCATAGGAAAACGGCTGTCTAATTTTTCTTTTAAGCTAGAAAATGTTTTTTTAAATCCAGATTCAAAATGTTCCTTAGCATTTTCTTTATTTCCAAATCTTTGTGCATCTGCTACTAATTCCTGAAATTTGGGTACAAGTAAAGTACTAAATTCTTTAGGGAAAATTCTCACTAAATTCCTTCTTAACCAAACATAAAAGAAATCTGATAGGTCCGCATACGGAATATTATCATAATAAGGTGGATCAGTACTAATTACTAGTTTTTCAAATTTCAATTGCTTAAGATTAGAAGCATCAATTTGATCTACAATGCCAATATAGTTTGCTTTAACGTAAATAGTCTCAATAGCATCAGCAGTAATTTCAACTGCATTTTTCCAACAAATTGCCTTTTCTCCAATAATGTTTGCTTCTGCAAAATCCCAAGCCATTGGTAAAGCTCCACGTGTGAAAACATGCATCTGCTGTTCCCCGCTTGGTTTCCAAGTACTTAAAGAACAATTAAAATCTGCTAACCGATCAATAGCAAATGATAAAAACATAGTTATAACATCGGCATATGCTCTTGGTCCATTACCACCTTCACTTAAAGGTTTATCTACATAATTTCTATCTCTAAATGCTATATTAGCATCACTCATAACACGATCATACATTTGCTGAACTAACCGACTTAAAACATTGAGTGCTTCTAATTGTCTAGGAGTAAACAAATCACCATGAAACACCATACCATATCGTGGAGCAGCCATATATTGGGGATGAGTTGACAGCTCTGTATCGGGAAACCAACTTGGTTTAGCTTGCAATGCAACCTTTTCATGCTCTGAATCAGGTGATAGATAGAGTTTTTTCCCGTTTCCTTCAGCAACAATAGCCATAAGCTTAAAACCAATTCTTTTAGCCATCCCCTCATTCTTGATATGCGCTTCATCAATTATTTCATTGCATACAAGGCACTTAAATTTCACTCCTCTACCATGCTTTGGTGAATTAGGAGCTTTTCCTTTACCCATTCTTACTTTAAAAGAAACCTTCTTTTGTTCTTTGTCAACAATTGGTTCTATCCATGCTTTTTCCTCACTGGATTTTTTATTTTTTAACCAAAAAGTTTTTACTAAAGGAGTTATTGCCCCACATGCTGGATTGTTACACTTTATTGTTCTTGCCCAAATCCAGGTTAAAACATTAGCTTTTCCACCTCCATGCTCAGGGGGCAACTGTATCGAAGGAAATAAATCTTTTAACTGGGAACGTGCTTCATTTAATATCAATTCTCCATAATAGCGAACATCTTCAGCTAGGCATTTGGCTTTTTCCCATTTTATATTATATCCAATGCTTTCTCGGGCTTTCGGATTGACGGGTGGATATGATTCAAACATAGGTACTATTTCAATCTGTGCCTTATTCAATAAAACAGCCACAGGATTAAGATCGCTTGCATATGATTTCAACCCCAGACGTTGTGCTTCTAATGGAATTGAACCCCCACCACTAAATGGATCTAAAATGATAGGAATCTCTTGTCCGCAACATCTTTCTATTTCCTTGAATGCCACTTCAAAAACTTCTGGATTATTGTGAATTTTCTTTTGTACCAGTGATCGAATAATATCGAATAACCTCTCGCGTTCTTGATTTTGTTCTTCCTCTGTTTTCTCTAAAAAATTAGGGTCAGATGAAGGATCATCAACAATTGAAGCAAATAAAATCGCTCTTGCACATGGTAAAGGTAGTCTGGCCCACCAATGATGAATCCCTTTCGGATGCGGTCCTATGCCTGGCATTTTATCATAGGCTGAAGCATCATTTATCGCTTCAAGAGGCAGTGCCACCTCAATTAATTTTTTCTTATACTCCATCTAAAATCATCTCCCTAGTCTCGACTTCAGTACTTACAGCCATTAGTTCTTCAATGCTGTAGTTAACGCTTGTAGCTGCAAAATCCGGCTGATATCTAAAGGGTTTTTTCAAATAGCACACTTTTGCTTTATTACTGTCAACTTCAACAACTGCCAAAATAAAATCATCCGGCTTATTGAGGGCTGTAAGGATTTCGTTTTTTGTTACCGTTATGGTTGCAGCTCCCCTGGTTCTTCCCTTTACTTCTATGAACCGCAGTTTCCCGTTCCCAGTTTTGGATTCAATATCATAACCGCATTTATCTGCGCTTACGTCAACAGGCTCATAACCCTTTTCTCTTTCTACCATCATCACTGCCTGCATTGCAGCTATTTCGACCGCATGGGTGTTCTGTCCAAACAAGCCCGGAGAGCAAGTATCTTCCGTAGAATTCAACAGAGAAGCAGGTATGACTAAAGCCCCGCCAATAATCACTGGAGGCAAGGGTGAAAGCCTTTTTTCCTGTTCCAGTTCTTCCATGCGTTTTTGAAGCCTCCCAGCTAATTCTTCCGCACGTCTTGCAGCCTGCTCGGAATTAAGCCTTGCGTTCGGCTTGCCGGCACGCTCCTGGTCTTTCAGTTCCTGGCTTCGCCTGTCCCAATAGTTAATTTCTTTCGTCAGCCTGTCCTTTACAGCTGCCATAGTCTTTTCAACTAACTCAATCTTCCTCTTTTTAACTTCTTCAAAATGCCTGGGTACAAGCTCAGTTATCGCATATTCGGCAGCCATATTCTCAATGTCATTTTTCAGCCAGCCGGCCTGTTCAGGTATTTTGCCGGCTTTCTCTTTTTCTTCCTCCTTAAGACTTCTATAGTCGAGATATGGAGCATAACCGGCATTTCTTTTATTGCCATTGCTGTCTATCTCAACAAAATGAACCTGCTTTGATACTATCCTCCTCTTTCCGTTTACATCTGTACAAGCATCCTGTATGGAGTTTTCAATATAGAACAACACTCTCAATTCATTACTGCTACCTGTCTCATCTACAAGTATAGCCCCTCGCTTCAATACATCCGCGTTTCTTTCTCTTATTAAATCTATTACTGACTCAAGCAATGGATGGCCGGGACAAATAAAAGCTGCAAGCGGTTTCCCCTGTACATTGATAAGCTCTTTTTCAAAACATACTCTCTCATACCTGGGTAACACCGGCTCTCCCAGACCTATAACCCTGTCACGGTTTCGAATCACGGCAGGCACATGAGTAATTTCATATCTTCTGGGTTCTCTTTCCCTGATAGTCCCGCCCAGATACCTAAATGCACTAATAAAGAACGATTCGATAAAATGAGGCTGCAGTCTTCTTGCTTCAATCCTCTCCATTTCCTCCCGGATTTCCATAACCTTTCTTGCATCCATACTGTTTTTTGCAAGAGCTCTTTCTTCAAAAAGCTTTTTTAACTGCTCCCTGTCAAAAGAATTGTCCAACACTTTATAAAGCCGTGCTTTTACATCCGGTCTGTCCCCATAGCGGATAGCTTCAATAAGAAGCTCCCTTAGCGGCTTGTTATCAAATGTTATCTTGCCAAGAATATCAAAAACCCGTCCGCCCAAGGCTCTTCGTTCTTCTTCCAATTTTTTTAGAAGACGCTGGAATACTTCTCCTTCACGGGTCTCATCTGCAACTAAATTCCAACAATGACAAACTTCTGTCTGCCCAATTCTGTGAATACGTCCAAATCGTTGTTCCAGTCTGTTAGGATTCCAGGGAAGATCATAATTAATCATCAGATGTGCACGCTGAAGATTTATACCCTCTCCGGCAGCATCGGTAGCCACCATGATGCGTACTTCTTTGTCCTGGGTAAACTTTTCCTGAGCTTTCCTCCGTTCTTCCCTCAACATCCCGCCCTGTATGGTCACTACCGCTTCCTGTTTGCCTAACAGTGCCCGGATTTTATCCGCAAGATAGTTAAGGGTATCCTTATGCTCTGTGAATATAATAAGCTTTTCCCGGTTTTTTTCTGCGTCAAACATTCTCCGGTCATCCTGCAAAAGTTTAGACAATTCATCCCATTTCCTGTCCCTGCCGCTATTTCTTACTTTATATGCCATAGCCTCAAGGACCTTTAATTTCTCAATTTCCGCCTCAAGTTCTGCAATAGTGCGTGCTGCTGTCGCCTGATCAATAACAGTTTCTTCTATTTCTTCAATTTCATTGCCAGGTGCGTCTTCAAGTTCCTCAATATCTTCATTTGACAGCACAGGATAATCAAAAATCCGATTTGCGGCATCCAGTCCCCTTTTTTTAAGTTTTTCCTCGTTAAGCCTTTTTTCCAGTCTCTCGCGCCTTCTTTTGAGAGATTGATAAATCGCTTCAGGAGAAGATGCCAGCCTTCTTTGCAGGATGGTTAATGCGAATCCGACAGTACCTTTTCGGCCTTCGTTTTCGAGATTGTCCGCCCTGTTAAACTCTTCACGCACATATTCCGTAACTTCTTTATAAAGCAATGCTTCCTCATCTGAGAGCTTGTAATTAACTGTATACGCAATCCTTTCGGGAAACAGGGGCGTTCCATCAAATTTTAGAAGCTCTTCCTTAACCATCCTGCGCATGATGTCCGATACATCTGTTACATGATAGCCCTCCCGGAACTTTCCTTCAAACCTGTCACCATCAATAAGGGACATAAAAAGCTGGAAATCTTCCTCTTTACCGTTATGCGGCGTCGCTGTAAGCAAGAGAAAGTGTCTTGTAATGCTTGATAAAAGCTGTCCGAGCCTATACCTCTTTGTGTATTTCACTTCTCCGCCAAAAAACGAAGCAGACATTTTATGGGCCTCATCGCATACAATCAAATCCCAATCAGTCATTCTAAGCTTCGCCTGTATATCCTCATTTCGTGCAAGTTTATCAAGCCTGGCTATGCATAGAGGTATTTCCATAAAAACATTACCTGTTCTTGCAGATTCAATTCTGTCATTAGTTATAATTACAAAAGGCAGTCCGAAACGCCTGTCCAGCTCGTCCTGCCACTGCTCCGAAAGGTTGCCGGGAGTCACAATTAAACACCGTTTAAGGTCGCCTCTTATAAGGAGTTCCTTTATTAATAAACCTGTCATAATTGTTTTACCGGCACCTGGATCATCGGCCAGCAGGAAACGCAGAGGCTGCCTTGTCAGCATTTCACCATATACAGCTGTAATCTGGTGCGGCAGGGGCTCTACCATTGAAGTATGTACAGCCAAGTATGGGTCAAATAAATGAGCCAACTTAATCCTGTATGCTTCAGAAGCAAGTCTAAGCATCTCCCCATCAGCCGTAAAGCTCCAGGGCAGACCGGCTTGAACAATCTCAATCATGGGTTCTTTATCTCTATATATCAATTCGTTGTTTACATTGCCTGAATTATCTTTATATGTCAGTTCAATTGCAACATTACCTATCCATTTCGCATCAATAACAGTAACATTACCATTAGGCAAAATACCTTTCACAACTGTTCCGGCCTTTAAATTCTCAAGCCGTACCATGTTTTCACCCCTTTATTCCTTTGAAAAGAATCATGTTCTTCTATTCATTTTCAACCTTGCATCACTGGGTTTTTGGGCATCCTTTGGAATCGCCCAAACATTTCCAAGCCGCATTGCCCCTTGAATCCTCCCCTGCGTACAAAGTACCTGCACGCGGCGGACGGTGATATTCCATTTTTGGGCAGCTTCTTTTGCGGTCATATACTCCATTATTTCACACCTCTATAGTGTATAATTACCCAAAAATATTATATTCGTAAATGCGAATAATTTCAAGTAATAATTGCCCTTTTATTTCCATTAATTCGGCAGAATGCCAGGCAGCAGAAGATAAATATTGCATATGTTTTCTCCCCTCGCCCACGGAAACATATCCATTTCCTCCCAAAAGCTCATAAAGCCTTGCACCGCAAGGCTTTATGGGTTGTGTTTTCTTTTGAGCGATACTATGCACTCCACGTGCTTGGGACTATAAAAAGCAAGCAAAAGAAAACACTTGATATGTTACCACAGTCAATTCCAGTGTATTCGGCATCTTGCATTATTTCAATCATTTCATTGCCAATCCTTTATTTATTGCTTCCTGAACCATCTTATGGCAGTAAACTCCCATTGGATTCTTTCTAGAACCTAAAAAATTAAAGGAAAAGTAAATGTAACAAAAGCTGCCCAAAGTCCGTAGACCGGCAAATACTTAGTAACAGCATCTTGGATCGTTGAAAGTCCGGTTTTATTTTTCAGAAAACGCATATAGGAGATCATAATCCAAATTAGATTGGCCCAGATAAGTATGTTTACGCCCAAAACAGCAAGTCTGTTGGGCGAAATCCCATAAGAAGAAAGCCTGAACACTATAGCTGATAAAGCCACACTGTCAATGGCAAGAGCAAGAACAATCAGGGCAAAATTTATATAATCAGAAATGTTCCTGGTCTCGTCTGCGCCGCTTTCGATAATGGAGAATATGATTATGGCCAATACACTAAGGAGTATGCCGTTGAAGGCTAGGAGGAAATTGCGGTCCAATAATGGATTTTTTCCGACCCAAATAACCGTTATAAGATAGACCAGCAATGTAGCCAGCACAAGAGGACTAAAAATTTTGGCTATATATGGTGCAATATTTTTAGCAAGTTTAAGGTTCCTTGATACCAGGTATGAAGCCACAACAGCGAGAGCCGCAGCACCAAATACAACGACATTTTTAAAATAGAATTGCTCTATATCCATGCCGACAAATCTAAATAACTGCATGGTTAATGCTGTCAGCAGCATCCCGCTGATTGCCATGCTGGCATACAGGATGCAAAATTCCCCATTAAATTTAAGATAGGCTAATCTTGTGCTGCCTTTTGGATATTCATTTCCTGTAAATGCAAGCCCTAATAATACCCATAAGAAAATGGGAAGGTGTAAATAAGCCAGGATAATACTGTCTTTATGCTCCAGGGGCAGCATATTAAGATAAAATCCGGAGATTAGGAATAACGATGCAAGGGCGTAAAGAATATTTTTTTTGGGGGTATTATTGTATAAAAAATAGGCAGCAATAAAGGGAATTATGCCAAAAACAAGGTTAATAGGGGCTATTGCCTGCTGTTCGGCAAAGTGCAAAAGTATTCTGGTGCTTACTCCGGCCAAAATCGCTAAAAGGCCCATGATTAAGAAATCTTTCCGGAGCCAGGGAGCTTTATTTGTACCTGCCGTCTCTTGGAAATACAATCTTTCATGCCAAACGGCAAGAACCTGCGAATCGGGGTTTTGTCTCCAAGCGTCTGAGAATGCCTTTTTAAAACCTTCGGGGTCCTTTCTAAACATTCGCTCCAGCTCACGGGGGTTAGCCATATTTTCAATAATCGGATTGCCGATATCCATGGTTATACCTCCCTTTCTTCCTGATTGTCTTCGTCACTTTTGTATTCCAAAATATCTCCGGGCTGACATTGCAGAGCCTTGCAAATCCCCTCCAGTGTGGAAAACCGAATCGCTCTTGCCTTGCCGTTTTTCAATATGGAAAGATTAGCCATCGTTATGCCAACCCTCTCCGAAAGTTCCGTGACGCTCATTTTCCTTTTGGCCAGCATCACATCAATATTGATAATAATCGCCATGTAATTCACCTCAGATCGTCAAATCGTTTTCTGACTTTATATCTATGGCATTTTTTAACAGCTTTTGAAGAACAGCGGCAAAAACTGCAATCACCATTGAAGCAAAGATAGGGACTATTCCGACTATTACGAGACCTGGTGCATCGTCTAGGTCTGCTAGAAGAAAAACAAATGGCATAATTACCACATACAAGCTACAGATTATCATTGCACAGTATTTTATATTCTTTAAAGCCTTCACAGATAATTCCGAGAATGCTTCGTTCCTGTCAATATAGCTTAAAAGTTTAAAAGCCTGATACAATGCAGCGAAAAACGGTATCGATGATACATACATACCCGCTACAATGGGATATAGCAAATGCGCATAGGCTGGATTTGCCGGGTTATCAGCTAACCAAGGCAGCCCAAATATACCCAAAGCAAGCACCGGGATTGCGATAACAATCACGGCTATCTTTAAAAAGAGTGTTTCTTGTTTCACAAACAGCACCTCGTTTATTAATTATTGATTTAATTTTAATATATATTTTATCGTTTATCAATAAATTATTATCAAATTTTAATTGTTTTTTATTGCCTATAAATATTTGGTCAAAAAAAAGAACCCTCCCGAAGAATTGCTTTCTCGAGTGGGTCAATTTTCAATCGGCCTTGACACGCAGTCAATCGTTAATCGCCTCGATGCCGAGCCGTTTAAGTTCGTCAAGGTGATCCCGCATTTTCTGGAGTTCCTCCGGAGAATGTCCCTCCCATTCCAAGACTTCGCCCACTACTCGCAGCGGGTGCTTGGTGCGGTAAGACCTTGTCGGATTTCCTGGGAATTTCTTATCAGTCAAATTAGGATCATTCTCGAAGTTACCGGTGGGCTCCACTTGATAGATCCGACCTTTTTTGTCACCTACCGCAAGCTCTGCTCCCCATATAGCCGCATCCATGGTTGCAGTAAAATAAACGAATTTGGCCTTCTTTCGCTCACCATAGTTAGAGCAAAAGCCAGGCACCAGCAAGTCTCCGGGCTTTAAGTCGGCTTTAGTGCCGTGATAGAAAGGCCCGGCGTCCAATGGTCTGGACGGCGTCTGTTCGTTCTTTATATGCACTTCCTATCCCTTCCTTTCATGAGGAATGCTGTTGCCATTATCTGTTCCTCGAGCATTAATAAATAGCTTGTTTAGCCTTTGAAGCAAGCCACTTCTGACCATTATTTATACAATATTTTAGTGGAAGGGTAAAAAAATAAACAGTCTATTTCTTCCATTAAATGCATGCTATAATTGAATTAGGGAGAGGGTTCTTCCCATAGGTAAAAATTGTTAATTTATTGCACGTTATATATAATTATACAAAACTGTCCATAACATCACACCAAATCATTTTAACATCAAATGTCACGGCCTCCGATGGCCCATACTCAGCATTTCCAGTCAATGGACCTATGTCAATATGGTAGACACAAAAACACGACTTTACTATGTTGATTTTTTAGCCATATCTTCACATTGCTGAGGGGTAATATACCCAATGCTGCTATGTATTCTCTTCCTGTTATACCATGATTCTATGTATTCAAATATTGACATAGGTCCACTATTGAGCTTGAAAAGAAATCCGGGTCTTGGGCTCCTACCAGCAAAAAAAGGCTGGTGGTACCACAGAAAAATTAAGTCCTCTTGATGAAATCGTTCAAAAAATCAATGAAGCCTACTTCGGTGATTTTACGGAGGCGGATAAGGTTATTGTAGATGATCTATATAAAAGAATGCGCAAGGACGAGAATGTGCGAAAGGCCGCACAGACAGATGATCGTCAGGTATATGAGCGGAACATTTTCCCTGGAATTTTCGACGAAACTGCCCAGAAGTCTTATATGGAGAATACGGAAGCTTATAGACAGTTATTCCTCGATGCCGATAAATATTGTTCCGTATGTATGGCGTTAGCTGATATGCTCTACAAAGAATTGCACGACAAGAAATCTGTCGAGTAAATTACTCTAGGGAGAAAGTAACATGCGGACGACATGTAGTTTTCGGAGATAGGTGTTTGTAGGTGTATGTAAGAAGTACTTGAATAAATTAATGGTGACGAATACATACCCACTTATCACATCTAATCTGTCAACTCAACCTCTATGAAAAAGCCCGTTATCCAACCTGTCAACTCAACCCTATCATTTTTAAGGCAGTTGATATGTTACCGCAAACAATAAAAATTAGGGTTCCCTGACATTATCTCTTCCGGCAAAGTAACCGTGAGAAAAACCTAATGTCTGGAAACCCTTTATTTATCAGTGTTTTGAATACTCCTATTTCTCAACCCTTGACATCAATACTACGCACTCGACGTGGCTCGTCCAAGGGAACATGTCAACCGGCTGCACTTGCAGGGTACGGTACCCCAAGTTATCCAGAATCCCCAGGTCTCGGGCCAGGGTGGCCGGGTCGCAGGAAACATAAATCACCCTGGGCACTCCGGCCCGGCTGACAGCCTCCAGCACTTCCCCGGCGCAACCTTTACGGGGCGGGTCAAGCACCACCAGGTCTGGCTGCAACCCACCGGCAACCATCTGGGGTAACAGTTTTTCTACCGCACCCAACTTAAATTCAGTGTTGTTCAAACCGTTTGCCAGTGCGTTGGCTTTTGCATCTGCCACCGCTGACGGTACAATTTCCATGCCCAGCACCCGGCGGGCATGGGGAGCCAGGCAGTTGGCAATGGTGCCGATCCCGCAATAGGCATCCACCACCGTTTCCTGCCCCTGCAGGTTGGCAAACTCTAAAACCTTATTATACAGCACTTCTGTTTGGCGGGGATTTACCTGATAAAAGGAGGTGGCAGAAATTTTAAACTGCAATCCCATGAGGTAATCGGTAATATACTCCCTGCCTGCCAGCAACAGGTTTTTTTCACCCAGGATAACCCGCTCAGGGCTGTTATTGATATTGCGAATAACGGATACCACAGCCGGGTGCCTGGCAGCAACGGCTTTGGCAAACTCTCCGGCAGCAGGCCAGGGTGCGCCGGATGTTACCAGTACCACCATAATTTCCCCGGTATGAAAACCCCGACGAAAGATCACATGGCGCAATAAACCGGTTTGTTTCTGCCAGTGATAGGGCGGCAGGCGATGCTGGTTGACCAGTTCCTCAAGAACAGCCGCCACCTGGTTAATTTGTTTATCCACCAGCAGGCAGGCTTGCTGGGCAGGCCCGGCTGCCAACCGGTAGCTTCCCTCAGCATAAAAACCCAGTTTTACCCGGCCTGCCTCCTGCATTACCTGCAGGTGAATTTTATTGCGATAATGCCAGGGGTCTGCCATACCCAGGGTAGGGTTAACTTCAACTCCGCCCAGTCCACCCAGCCTGGTCAAAGCTGCCTGAACCATCTCCCTTTTTTGTGCCAGTTGAGCCTGGTAGTTAAGGTGCTGCAGTTGACAGCCGCCACATTGGTGGGAAGCCGGACATTGAGGAACCACCCGGTAAGGTGCCGGATGTAAAATTTCTTTTACTTTGCCCCTGGCATAGGTTTTCTTAACCTGAGTAATGCTGATGCGGACCCTTTCGCCAGGCAAAACGTCCGGTACAAAAACGGCCAGGTTCTCATGCCTGCCCACTCCTTCCCCGGCGTGTCCCAAACCATGTATTGTCAATTCCAGAATTTCACCGACTTCAATATGCTTTGCCAATTCCTAACACCTCATCTTAATACTACATAACTGTTTATATGGATTATGTCACACCGACAGCACAGCCCACATATGGTGATAACAGGAAACTATTCCCTACGGAGTGGCTGATATGGCAAAGTATAAAGTAGTTAACAAAAAACGTCAACTTCAGACACCCGACCCCTGTCACTGTTATCAAAATGATCATGTGGATCTGGTGGTAGAAGGAGCCGGGATTCGCTTGTTCCGCTTGTCCAGCCTCAGCGTGCCTGCCGAGGTATCCGCCTTTATACCCAGGGTGGAGATTCGCCGGCGGCACTACGAAAACGGACAGCTGGTTTGTGAAGACGAACGGATTTATAACAGCATTACCGTGGTGCACGCTCCCCGGCACCCGCCGGAAAATCCGCCCTTTGCGCAGTTCCCGGCTCCGTTGCCGCCGGCCGCAGGCAGTACGCCGGAACCGCTTTCTGATGACCAATTATTTGTACCCCAGCCCACGCTGCCGGGTCAGCAGCCCTCGGCCCCCGCTGCGCCTCCCGGACCGGAACAGCCAGAGGCGCCGGCACCGCCCGTAATACCTTCAGAGCCGGAACCTCACCCTCCGCCGGTATCGCCCCTGGCCGGCAATCTTAACTTGCCAAAAAAATCGCTGCGTCAAACAAAACGGGACCATACCCCGCTGGTCACTATTAATAAACGTCCCATCGGATAAAAATTCCCTGGGATTTCTTTTTTGGGCAATTAGAGTTATAGTATATAAGTGATGCTAACGCTTACTCCCGGCGTTTCTCCTTAATCTACAAATAATCTCAGCAAAAAAGCGGTGATGGGTACAAATGAACAGAAAAAATCTGGTGCTGGCCGCTGTGGCCGCGGCAGTTTGTTTGGATACCTTAATTTACGGCATTATCATCCCCATACTGCCGGCTTATAGTGCATCACTGGGTGCTTCTCCCTGGCAAATCGGGGTTATTTTTGCCGCTTATTCTGCCGCTCTGCTGGCTGGCACAATCCCGCTGGGCATTTTGTCCGACCGCTACGGCAGAAAAAAAATTATGTTTTGCGGCCTGTTGTCGCTCTCCCTCAGTACGATTGGTTTTGCTCTGGCCAACTCAATCATGCTGCTGGTTGTTACCCGCCTGATGCAAGGGCTGGCGGCGGCTGCCACCTGGACAGCCGGGCCGGCCTTGGTGGCTGATCTTTTTTCGCCCGAAGAACGGGGGGCCAAAATGGGAGTGTTAAGCGCCGCCAACGGCTTTGGGTTTCTGGTGGGCCCGGCCGCCGGGGGAGTCCTCTATCAGTGGGGCGGCTACAGCTTGCCCTTCGTATTATGTACCGTGCTAGCTGTGTTGATCGGCCTGCTTGTGCTTATGGTCATACCCGGACACCCATCAGCCGTCGGCAGGGTTGCCAACGGCCAATCCCTGCGGCAGGTGCTGGGCAACAGGGGTGTTTTAACCGGCTCGGCCGTAATTTTGCTTGGTTCTATCGGTTTTGGTTTTATTGATCCTCTGCTGCCCGGCTATTTTACGCAAAAGTTTAACATTACTCCCAGCACCATTGGCTTTTTGTTTGCTGTTATTTCGCTCTGCCATATTGCAGCCGCTCCCCTGGTGGGCAGGCTGTCAGACCGGGTGGGCCGGCTGAAACTCATTCGTCTGGGACTGATAGCAACCGCCCTGGCTGTCCCCTTGCTGGCGCCGGCCGGCAACCTGCTTCTTACCGCTGCGGTTATGGGACTGCTGGGTATTACCTTTAGTTTGCTGCTAACCCCATCCATGCCGCTGATGGCCGATGCAGTTATGCCGACAGAAGATAACAGCCATGACGCCGGCTATGGGGCAGCCTTCGGCATTTACAATACCGCCTTTTCCCTGGGCTATCTGATCGGTCCCTTGGCGGGCGGCGGTTGGCTGGAGTTTTTTTCGCTGCCCAGCCTGTTGGTTGCTTATAGCGTATTCCTTTTGCTGGTGGGCCTGCCGGCGTTAACCGCTGGCAGTCGCAGTTTGCAAGCTGATTAGCAGCTTTGTGATATTATTCATAATAGTGTAACTATTTTTGCTAGTGTTTTTTTAAGGCAACTTCTTGCGGTACTCTCCTCTGTATGTTAGCCTTGATGCAACAGCTGTTGGCCAGCGAGAGGGTGGTATGGTATGTCTGATAACGTGAAAAATGGCACTAGCTTGTTTCGCTTATACGAACTGGTTGTGTTGCAAAAAATCCAAAGCGGTAAACCTAAGAAAAAACAGCCGGAGCAATCCTTTACTTGCCAACCGGAAATTATATGTGACGGCTTTGGCCAAATGATTTACAACGACACCGTAAAACCAGACAGAAAGTAGTTAATATGCAAAAACCCAGGCTAACCTGGGTTTTTTGTTCTTGCGGGCGATTTTCGGCAAAGCAGGGGAGAAAATTTATCTGTTTATATCTTAAATTGCACCACCAGGCCTTGCAGTTCCTCGGCCAGTTTGTTGAGGGTGGCGGCTGAACCGCTGACTTCTTCCATGGCAGCCGTTTGTTGTTCGGTGGAAGCCGCCACATTTTGCACACCCGCTGTCATCTGTTCGGCAGCAGCTGCTACGTCTTGAATTTGAGCGGAAAGACTCTGAACCGAATTAATAATTTGTTGGAACTTCTGACCCACTTCCTGAATCACAACACTGCCGGCTACCACTTCCTGGCTGCCCTCCTCCATCCGGTCCACCGCTTTCCTGGTTTCGGCTTGGATGGCATTAATCAGGTTGGCAATGTCTTTGGCCGCCAGGGCAGATTGCTCGGCCAGTTTTCTTACCTCCTCCGCCACCACCGCAAAGCCCCGTCCTTGTTCGCCGGCCCGGGCAGCCTCAATGGCAGCGTTAAGAGCCAGCAGGTTGGTTTGCTCGGCAATGCCAGTAATAACATCGGTGATTTGGCTGATGGCCCGGGACTTTTCGTTTAGTTCGTGGATAACCGCCGAAGTTTCTTGTGTCACCCGGGTGATGGTTTGTATTTGCCGGGTTACGTTTTGCAAGTCCTGGCTGCCTGCATCCGCATGCTGTGAGGTTGTTTCAGAAACATGAGAAATATCCTGCACATTGGCGCTTACCTGCTCAACCGTGGAGGCAATTTCATTCATGGTGGAAGCTGTTTCAGTGGCGCCGGCGGCGGTCTGCTGGGCCTGACCGGCCAGTTCGCCCGCTACCCTGGATAATTGTTGGGCGGTGACCGCCAGTTGCTGCAGCACCGTCTGAAAGTTTTTCTTCATGGTGTTAAAGGAGTCAGCCAGGCTGCCTATTTCATCACTGTTTTTTACCACAAGATCGTCAACAGAAAAGTCACCGCCGGCCAGCCGGTTGGCAGCTGCTTCTATCTCTTTAAGGGGTTTGGTAATACTGCGGCTGATGAAATAGGCCGCCGTTGCCGCCAGTAGGGCTGCTATAATGATGGCTACGGTCAGCAGCGAAGTGGATTTTTGGAAAAGATTGTTGGTTTCATTGCTTATTCTTTTAACATGATGTTGATTATATTTCACCAGTTGCTGCGAAGCTTCCCTGGCAGCATTATAAAGAGTTAAAGATTCTCCGTAAATTACCTGTAATGCCTCATCTTTTTGACCTGCCCGGCTGAGAGCAATGACTTTTTCGTTAACTTTTAGGTAATTTTGCCAGTCTGCTTTCAGCTTATTAAAAAGGTCTCTATCCTGCTGCTCTTCGATGGTTTTTTCATAACTGTCAAGATGTTCAGTTATCTTTTTCTGGTTGGCAACCATATCTGTTTCCATTTTGTCTTGATCCGCAGCAGAAATAACATGCCTGTATTCTCTTACTCGAAAATCTGCTATTAAACCGTTAATTTCTTCTACATCTTGAATGGCTGGCAACCAATCCCCTGTTATTTCACTGGTTATCCGATCCAACTTTTGCAACATTACACTGGCATACAAACCCAGGGCTATCACAATCCCAATCAATAGCCCAAAGGCTATAATCAGCCTCGCTCTTACCGTAAACTTCATGCTATTGCCTCCTATTCTGACTTTTTATGGCTTATATAGTTTTTTCGACTAATAGAAACTTTTTCCTCTAAAAATTACCTTAGAAAACACTGAAAAGATGCTTAAAAACAAAGTGCTAAAAGACAGCAAAACAGTCTTTTAGCACTTTGTTTTTTTCTTACTTCTTTTGCCAAACTAAAAAGGTTGCACCAAAATTAGGCTGTTGGCACAACCCCAGGGGAAATCGCACCAAATTAACCCAAGCAGCCACAGTCAGGACAAGCGGTATCCCGCTGTACCGCCACCTCTAAAAAGGTCATGGAAAGGGCATCCAGGGTCAGTAACCGACCCACCAGCAGATCACCCTGATTAAGCAGGTATTTAACCGCTTCAGTGGCTTGAATGGAACCAATTATGCCGGCCACCGCACCTAATATCCCCACCTCGGCAGTGGATTTGACCGCTTTGCCGGCGGGTGGTTGGCGGAAAATGCAGCGAAAGCAAGGCCCCCGGCCGGGCAATACCGTTAACACCTGACCCACCAGGGAAAGCACGCCGCCGTAAATAAAGGGTTTACCGGCCTCCAGGCAAGCGCGGTTTAATAAATAGCGGCTGTCCAGGTTGTCTGTGGCATCCACGACGATGTCGTACCGGTTAACCAGTGCTGCCACATTGTCCTGGCTGATCCGCTCCGGGTATATTTCCACCCGGATATCCGGGTTGACGGCTGTCAGTTTATCCCGGGCTGAGGCCACTTTTAACCGGCCTACATCCAGGTTGGTATGCAAAATCTGCCGTTGCAGGTTGGAAAAATCCACCGTGTCCGCATCTGCCAGGCCCAGGCGGCCAATGCCGGCTGCCGCCAGGTAATAGGCGATGGGCGAACCCAGGCCGCCCGCCCCCACCACCAGGGCGGAGGATTGCAGCAGCTTCAGTTGCCCCTGTTCTCCCACACCGGGCAGCATAATGTTGCGGTGGTAGCGTTTTTTCTGTTGCCGGCTCAGTGACCGGCTGACTGCTTCATGGGCTCCTTTGATAAATCTTGCCTCAATCATGTCTGCCACACCCGCAATATCTTCCAGGCCAAAACAAGGAATACCCAGTTGCAGCGGCAGGTCGCTGACCACCGCCAGCAATTCATCCGGTGTACAAACCGGCTGTTGGCTGATTTCGCTGCGCACCAGCTCAATCTTGGGCTGGGGGCCCTGTTTAAATCCTTCCAGCAAGACAATGTCCACGCCGCTCATATAATTTATTATCTCAGGCAGCGACAGTTCGGAAGCCAGCCGTCTTACCAAACCAAACCCCGTCGGCGTGGCCAGGGCCACCCGGTCGGCCCCGGCCCGGGCATGGCGCCAGGTATCCTTGCCGGCTATATCAAAGGCAAACTCCCCCCGGTGGTGTTTAACCGTACCCACCAGGTAGCCCCTGGTTTTGAGCAGCCTGACCAGTTTTTCCAAAAAGGTGGTTTTGCCGCTGTTGGAACAGCCCACCAGGGAAACAACAGGCGGCTGGGAAGGTTTAAGGCTGCAGGATGTCAATAGTATCCCCCACCTTTACCGGCCCCCCCTGCAGCACCCGGATAAAAATGCCTTCCCGGGGCATTACACAGTCGCCGGCCAAGTGATAAATGGCGCAACGGCTATGGCATTCTTTGCCAATTTGTGTTACTTCACCCAGGGCGCTTTCGCCTATCTTTAGTTTGGTGCCAACGGGCAGAGAAATCAGGTCGATACCCTCAGTGGTTAAATTCTCCGCAAAGTCGCCGGGCCCCACCTTTAATCCCATCTGGCGCATTTTTTCAATGCTTTCCAGGGCCAGCAAGCTTACCTGCCGATGCCAGTCACCCACGTGGGCATCTCCCTGCAGGCCATGCTCCACCACTAACGTGCCTTCGCCAACATTTTTTTTGCGCATGCCCTTTTTAGGGCTGGTGCATACAGCTACTATTTTTCCCATCTTGTTTCTCCCTCCCGTACATAATCACCGCTTTTGCCACCGCTTTTATGTACCAACCGGATGTTTTGAATAACCATCGATTTATCTACCGCTTTACACATGTCATAAATGGTTAACGCAGCTGCGCTGACGGCGGTCAGGGCTTCCATCTCAACACCGGTTTTCCCTTCAGTCTTTACAATGCCCCGGATCTCAACCAAATTGGGGGGCACCGGCCGGAAATCTATGTTTACCCCGGTAATCATAATGGGATGAGCCATGGGAATTAACGCCGGGGTTTGTTTGGCCGCCATAATGCCGGCCACCCGTGCCACCCCCAGCACATCGCCCTTGGCCAAACCACCCTGTTCAATTAACTGCAGGGTTGCCGGCGCCATTACCACCTCACCCCGCGCTTCCGCCACCCGGTGGGTTTCCTTTTTGGCAGTAATATCCACCATCCGGGCATTACCCCGGTCATCAAAATGTGTTAGCTGGGACAATAAATTTAACCTCCTATCTGGCTCATTACCCGGTGATCCCGCCAGCCATCATGCATATGGTGCCGGTCTGGCTTATGCCGGATAGCTTCCTCGATTAAAGCTGCCAGTTCCTGCCTGGTGGCTCCCTTTCTTAAGGGGGTCTTTAAATCAAATTCCTGGTTGCTGTATAAACATGGGCGCAGCCGGCCGTTGGCAGTCAGGCGCAGGCGATTGCAGCTGCTGCAAAAATGTTCGCTCATGGCGGTAATGAACCCAATGGTTCCCTTGGCGCCAGGCAACCGGTAATAGCGGGCCGGCCCGTTGCCGGTTACTTTAATCTGGGTTTCCAGCGGGCCAAACTCCTGCTGCAAGCGCTGGATAATTTCCTGGGCAGCAATGAAGTTGTCCACTGCCCAAGGGTTGCATTCCCCGATGGGCATTAATTCAATAAACCTAATGTGCAACGGCAGCTCTCTGCTTAAGCGGGCAAAATCTGCAAACTCATGGTCATTTACTCCCCGCACCGCCACCACATTCAGTTTAACCGGGTGCAGCTGCAGTTCCAAAGCTTTGTCAATACCACGCCAGACATCAGAAAATTTGCCTATCCGGGTAATATGCTTAAAGTTCTCCGGTTCCAGGCTGTCTAAACTGAAATTAACCCGTTTTAACCCGGCCTTTTTTAAATCATTGGCCATGTCGGCAAATAATATCCCATTGGTGGTAAGTGAAAGATCATCTATGGCGGGATTGTCAGCTATGGCCTGAAACAGCCGTAAGATATTCTTGCGCACCAGTGGCTCTCCGCCGGTGATGCGAATTTTGCGAATACCGATGTCTGAGGCAGCTTCCACTACCCGGTTGATTTCTTCCAGGCTTAGGATCTCCCGGTGCGGGGTGTGTTTTACCCCCGCCGGGGGCATGCAATAGACACAGCGCAAATTACACCGATCGGTCACGGAAATACGAAGGTAATTTATGTTTCTTTGAAAATCATCCTTCATAAAAAATGCCCCCTTTAGGGAGTGAATTGTTGACTTGTTAATTAGCCAACTCCATTATGTATGTATAAGCATAACGACCCTCTGTGCAAGGGCAGAGCAAATAGCCCCTGCCCTCATCAGATTATTTGGTTTAGCCGCCGCCCACCGGCGGAAAAAGGGCGACCCGGTCACCGTCCTGCAATATTGTGTCAAAGGGCTTGTGCAAACCGTTGATTAAGGCGCTGAAAACTTCCTCCTCCGGAATGTTATATTGCTTAATAACATCCCGCACGGTGGTTCCCTCGGCCAATTGCAGGTTTATTAATTCGCCGTAACGTGTTTTAGTATATTTTTCCAGGCCTGTATATACCCTTAACTCAATCAACATGTCCAGGTCACCTCAGGACTATTATACTACAAGCCGTTAATAATTTATCTAGAAATTGAATACAGAATCCAATTCTTCATCGGTAATATCGAAAACGGTGTTATGGGGTGCCAATTTATCGGTATAGAAGAACTCCGGCAGGCGGTCATCCGCATTGGTGAAGCCGGCCCGGGCGTTGAATTCACGCTCGTTCTTCAGAATGCTCTGGCCCAGCTCTACCACGTTGTCAACGGTCAGCTGCAGACCGTACTGGGCATTGAGCATCTCCACGATGGTGGGTAAGCCCTCGGGGTTATCCAGGACTGCAAAGGCCACAAACAGGCATAAACCGGTGGCATCCACTGCTGCGGTGGCAATTTGCAGGTTTCTGGACAGTTCTACCTGACCTTCCGGCTTGGTAGGATCGACATAACCGCCCACTTTCAGGATATTGGCCGTAACCGCATAACCGGCGGTGTGGTCGCCGCCCATGGGAGAGGTGGCGTAGGTAACACCGTTACCTTTGCAAGATCTGGGATCATAAGCCGGGATGCCCTGTCCTTTAACTGCCGGGATCCTGGTGACGCCATAGGCTTTACCGGCAAATACGGCACCGTTGCCCAGGATACGACCCGCCGGGGTGCCTTTGCCCACTTCTTCCAGTGCTTTAATGGCGGCTTCACCGTCGCCAAAGGGAATTACACCGGCTTCCATTAACACGCCCAGGGCCACACCCATTTCAATGGTGTCAAGACCAAGATCATTGCACAGGTAGTTCAGCTTGGCAACCACGTCCAGATCGCTGATTTCCAGGTTGGGTCCGAAGCACCAGGCGGTTTCATACTCGATAGGGGCGCATACTTTGCCGTCCGGCATGGGATACACGTTAGAGCAGCGCATGACGCAGCCGGGGTGGCAGGCGTGGGTAGCTTTACCGCCGCGGGCTTTGGCTGCTTCTGCCAGGGTTTCGCCGCCCACGTTATTGGCCTTATCAAAACGACCCACATTACTGAAGTTGCGTACAGGTAAGGTGCCGGCTTCGTTAATAATGTTCATCAGTACGTTGGTGCCGAAGTTGGGCAGGCCTTCGCCGGTAACCGGGTGATCCGTCAGCATCTTGGCAAATTTCTTGGCAGCTGCTGAGAAACGCTCTTTATCCTTTACGGGCACATCAAAGGTCTTGGGCGCATCCACCACAATGGCTTTAATGCCCTTGGAACCCATAACCGCACCCAAGCCGCCGCGGCCGGCATAACGGCTGGAATTGCCGTCGCTGTCGTTGTTGGTAACACCGGCGCCCAGCAGCATCATTTCGCCGGCCGGACCGATGCAAATAACACCAACTTTACTGCCGTAACGTTCCCGCAGAATGGCAGTAACTTCGTAGGTGCCCTTCATGGCCAGATCATCGGCCGGCAGCAGTTCTGCCCCGTCCGGAGATATTTTAACCATCCAGGTACCTTTTTCGGCCGGTTTGCCTTCAATAATCACAGCTTTTATATCCAGGTTGGCCAGTTTTTGCGAGCAAATTCCGCCGGCGTTGGCCTCCTTGATGCCGCCGGTCAGGGGACTTTTGCCACCCACCGACAGCCGGCCGGACGAAGGAGCATTGGTACCTGATAACAAACCGGGGGCAATGATTAATTTGTTAAACTCTCCCAGCGGGTGGCAGGTGGGAGGAACTTCATCCAACACCAGCTGCGAGGTCAGCGCCCTGCCGCCCAGCCCCAGATACTTTTCCGGGCAAGCTTCCCATTTAATTTGTTTTTGGCTCATATCAATGCGCAAAAATTTTGGCACAGCATTTCCCTCCTTAAAGATAATTAACTAGCTTTGCACTGCTGCTATAATTACAATTACTTCGATTCGTGTTCGATTTTTCCTTCTTTTGTTTAAATTCAAAATATTTATCAAAAACTCACCTCCCTTTCCGCTGGTGTTTCTGGATTCTATAGCTAATGCAAAGAATGTACCAGCCGTTTTATATTTCATAAATATTAAAAAAATTATCAAAATAGCGCAGTGTTCCGTTCCACAGTGAAACACCTGTGCCATAATATTACAACAATTTAAAACTTTTTTATTATATAATGGGAAAAGAACTTGCTAGTATCATTGAAAAAGACCGGAAACAGGAGGCGTTGTCTATGGGTACCATTGAGTTAAGGGGCTTTGCCAAACTGCAAGGGGTAATGAGGGAAAAGGGCTTGGGTTTTCCGGCCATCTATGAAGTGGGGGAAGGTTTAACGGGTTATCAGTTGCTGGCGCAACTGGCCATCCCGCCGGCTGACGTAGAGGCTATTATGATTAACGGTTCCGTTTGCAGCCTATCTGCCTATATCAAACCGGGTGACCGGGTTGCTGTGTTGCCGCCGGGAACCCCGGGGCCTTACAGGGTAATTTTAGGCATTGTGGGAAAAAAAGAACAGTAAGGGATGAAAGCGCCCGGGCCGGCACCCACCGCAATGTGTATGCCAGCCCGCTTTATCCTTTTATTAAAATATTTTGACCTAGCCCGTAATGGGAATGTTATATTCTTTAGCCTTACGGTATAAAGTGTTGCGGCCTATACCCAGGGCCCTGGCTGTCATGCTGACATTTCCGTTGAAAAACTCCAGTGTTTCTGCAATGGCCCGGGCTTCCATTTCCTGCATGGACACAGGAAAAACAGATGTCATGCCCCTTTTTCCCATGACCCGGTGTAAAGACCGGTAAAGGGTCTGTACTTTTTGGTATAAAGCCAGCAAGCTGTCTTCGTCCAACTTTTCCAGTTGCGCCGGTTCCACCGGCAAGACCGGCCAGCTGTCTGCAGCGGCCCCGGGCCGTTCCCTTGGTTCAATTTTAGCCACCTGCAACAGCTGGCCGTTGATTTTGCCGGACAGGTGTTCCGGCAGCACCAGGCCGCCGTCGCACAGGGCCAGGGCTTGCTCAACCGCATTGGCCAGTTCACGAATATTGCCAGGCCAGTGGTAATTTAGCAGGGCTTCCAAGCATGAGGGGGCAAAAGCAGGCGCCGGGCCGGCCTGTTTATCCCAGAATCGTTCGATAAAATGTTCCACAAACTGCGGGATGTCCTCTTTTCTTTCCCGCAAGGGCGGCAATTCTAACCGCACCACATCCAGCCGGTAAAACAAATCTTCCCGAAATTGTTTTTGGCTGACCGCTTCTTCTAAATCAACGTTAGTGGCAGCAATAATGCGCACGTTTGTTTTGACCGGCTTTTCCCCGCCAACCCGGAGAAATTCACCGGTTTCCAGCACCCGCAATAGCTTAACCTGGATAGCCAGACTGGCTTCCCCTATTTCATCCAAAAATAAGGTGCCGTTGTTAGCCAGTTCAAAAATACCTTTTCGTTGCACGCTGGCACCTGTAAAGGATCCTCTTTCGTGTCCGAATAACTCGCTTTCCAGCAGGTTTTCCGGCAGGGCACCGCAGTTAATGGCTAAAAAGGGTTTATCCCGCCGCTGGCTGGCAGCATGGATAAACCGGGCCAACACTTCCTTGCCGGTGCCGGTTTCGCCGTTAATCAATACGTTTATATCCTTAGCAGCAATGCGTTCTGCAATATTTACCAATTTAATCATCTGGGGGGTTTTCCCGACCTGAAAACCGATCTGCTCCGCCACCTGGCTCCAGCTGTAGTTGGTTCTCTCCGGGTGTCCGGCAGTTTTGCCAAACAGGATAGCCTTTTCAATCAACTGCTCAACCAGCGAAATATCATCAAAGGGTTTTTCTATATAATCAAAGGCACCAAACTGAATGGCTTTTACCGCCGTCCGGGTGGTGCTGTAGCCGGTCATGATAATTACTTCACACTGGGGCTGTACCGTTTTAATGTGTTGCAGCAGGTTTAACCCGTCGGCATCCGGCAATTTTAAGTCCACCAGGGCCACATCATAATTTTCACGGGCAATGAGTTCATGGGCCTGGGCGCCTGAAACAGCTACCCCGATGCGGTATCCTTTGCTGCGCAGCAGCCTGGTAAAAAACTTGCCCACCGGTTGTTCGTCATCAATTATCAGGATACCGGGTACGCTGACCATCAAATCTCACCCCCGCTTTCATTTTTTAAAGGAATTAAGAAACGAAAAGTACTGCCTTCACCCGGCCGGCTTTCCACTTTGATGGTACCGCCATGGGATTGGGCAATGCCCAAACTGACCGACAGGCCCAGGCCGGTGCCTTTGCTGGCCTCCTTGCTGGTATAAAAGGGGTTAAATATTTTATTCAGGTTGTCCGGCTCGATGCCGCAACCGTTATCACTAACGGCAATCACCGCCCAGGTTTTATTCTCTTCCGAGACAACCCCGGTGCTGATGGAAATGCGTTTTTCCCCGGTGGTTTCTTCCAGGGCATCCCTGGCATTCAGCAGCAGGTTAATCAACACCTGCTGCAATTGGTGCCCGTTGGCCAGTACATCGGGAATGCCGGGATCCAAGTCCTTAACAATTTCAATGTTGTTACGGTTAATCTGGTAATGAATAAGACTTAATACTTTTTCCACCTGTTCATTAATGTTCGTGGCAGTAAAGGAAAACTGCCCCTGGCGGGAGAACGACAGCAGGTTTTGAATAATTTTTTTGCACCGCATGCCACAGCTGATTATGTCATCCAGCCATTCTGCCCGGGGGTCATCGCTGCCCATGTCCCGCTGCATCATCTGGGCGGTGCCGATAATTACCGTCATGGGGCTGTTTAATTCGTGGGCCACACCGGCGGCCATTTCGCCAATGGCCACCATTTTAGCTGAGTGTACCAGCTGAGCCTCCATTTTTACTTTTTCAGTTACATCCTTAACATGTACAATAACTGCGTAGGTTTCACCGCTCGAATCCACCATGGGGTAATAAAAGGCATCAAAAATAGCCCCGTCATTTTGCAGTTGCCGGTAAACACCTTTACCGGTACGGTGGACTTCTTCCAGGCTGCAGTTTTCACAGGGAGCAGTTCTTTTCCACAGGACGCTGTAACACTTGGGTTTTTCTTCCTGGTCAGTCATCTCCGGTACATTATGACTGTTGCGGTGGTTATGGCGCAATACGTTATACTGTCTGTCAATTAAAAAGATGGGGTCGGGCACCGCCCGGAAGGTGGCCTCCCATTCTTGTTTGCCTTTAGATACCTCTTTATACAGCCGGGCGTTTTCAATACAAATGGCCAGTTGATCGGCCAGCTGTTCAATAAAGGCCAGTTCGGAGCAACCGTAGGTAAAGTCCTGGTAATCGCCCACCACAAAAACCCCGATAACCTGGTTTCTCACCTGCAGCGGCACGATGGCTGCCGATTTCAGGCCCCAGCTGGCCATGGGATCCTGCTCATCGCCCGCCGGGCAGGCAGGCTGCCCGTCCCGGTTCTGATTATAAAACAGCCGCCGGCGCGTGGTATAGCACTGCCAGAGCAGCGAGGTTTTCGGCACTGCTTGACCCGGCTGCCGATGGTCCGGCATGGCAGCCGTCACCACCAAGCGGTCTCCTTTGGCCAGCGCCAGACCTAAAAAACAACAGGGCACTGCCTGGGGAAGCTTGTTGTAAACCCTTTCCAGAATATCTGCCAGGGACATGTCGATATTAATGTCCTTAATTAACTGGTGCAACAGCTCCAAGCGGTTGATTTGGATTTTAATTTTTTCGTTGGAACGTTGCACTTCCAGGTAATAATTTAGTTTGGAAGAGTTGACCCCTGTTAAATTTTGAATGATTGATATTTTGTCGTCAAACATCAGGCACTCCTCCCCTTACAGGGCCCTCCTGTATAATTCTTCAATCTCTTTAGCACTGCAATCCCGGGGGTTGGTCACCAAACAAGCGTCTTTCAGAGCGTTTATACTCAACTGCCGGATGTGCTCCTCTTTCATACCCACCTGGGACAGCCTTTCCGGTATACCGATATCCTTAAACAACCGGCGTATCGCCGCAATGCCGCGGGCAGCCGCCTTCCACTTGCCCAGTCCTTCGGTTTGCACCCCCATGGCTGCTGCAATATTTACAAACTTCTCGCCGCAGGAAATCATGTTGAATTCCATAACATAGGGCAGCAATATGCCGTTGGTTTCACCGTGGTGCAGATCCAGCAGGCCGTCCACCTGGTGGGTCATGGCATGGGTGGCACCCAGAATAGCATTGGAAAAAGCCAAGCCCGCCTGCAGGCTGGCCATGGCCATGGCAGATTTAGCTGCCAGGTTGGTCCGGCAGGCAACAGACTCCCGCAAGTTAGCCGCAATGAGACGAATGGCCGCCAGGGCATGCACATCTGTTAAAGGTGTAGCGGCCAGAGAAACATAGGCCTCGATGGCATGGCTCAAAGCATCCACGCCGGTGGCGGCGGTTAGCCTGGCACTTTTGGTTTGCAGCAGCGAGGGATCCACTATGGCAATATCAGGAATCAGCGACTTGGAAATTATAGCCATCTTAACCTGTCTTTGTTTTTCCACAATCATGGAAAACTGGGATACTTCCGCTCCCGACCCGCCGGTGCTGGACACCATCACCATAGGCGGCAGCGGCGAGGATATTTTATTAACTCCTTCATAGTCTTTAATTTGACCGCCGTTGGTTGCCAGAATAGCAATGGCTTTAGCCACATCAATAGGGCTGCCGCCGCCCACCGCCACAATGCCGTCACAGCCGCTGGCCAGGTAATGTTCGGCGCCTGCCGCCACCTCATAATCCTTCGGGTTGGTGGTTAAACCGTGCCAGACATGGGCGGTGATGCCTGCTTCATTCAGAAAATACAAGGCTTTGTCTACCCAGCCGGCCTCCATGACCCCCTCATCGCTGACCAAAAAAGCCTTTTTAATACCCAACCGGACAGCACTTTCCCCCACCTGACTCAAAGCACCCAGACCGAAGATTACCTCGGGGGCAACAAATTTACTGATGTTAAGCAAATTATTACTTGGCATGGCTATCCCTCCGGAACATAACAACTTCCACGCCATCTCAAATCCCTGATTAACATATTCTCCAAAAATGCTTTCATCCCTGCCCTATAGAAAAAAACAGGTGGCAAACCACCCACCTGTTAAAAAATATATATGTTATAGGGTTTTATGATGGCAAAACTTACATAGCCGCTTTGAAAATACCGATAACGTCTTCCAGGGTAGCGGTTCTCGGGTTGGTAAAGCTGCAGGCATCCTTCATGGCATTTTCGGCCATAATCTTGAGGTCTTCTTCCTTAACGCCCAGTTCAGCTAAACCACCGGGAATACCAATATCGGCAGACAGTTTCTTGATGGCCGCCAGGGCTTTGTCGGCCGCTTCACGCACAGACAGTCCTTCAACATTTTCACCCATGGCCACAGCAATGTCTACAAAACGCTCGGGGCAGGCAATCAGGTTAAAGGCTTCTACATGGGGCAGCAGGATGGCGTTGCAAACGCCGTGGGGCAGGTTGTAAAAGCCGCCCAACTGGTGCGCCATGGCATGCACATAACCCAAAGAAGCATTGTTAAAGGCCATCCCGGCCAGAAACTCGGCGTAGGCCATTTTATCCCGGGCCTCCATATTCTTACCGTTGGCTACTGCCTGACGCAGGTTTTGTGAAATCAATTTAATGGCCATGAGGGCGGCTGAATCGGTTACCGGCGTGGCAATGGTGGATACATAGGCTTCGACGGCGTGGGTCAGGGCATCCATACCGGTGGCAGCGGTCAGCGCCGGCGGCATGCCTACCATCAGCAGCGGGTCGTTGATGGCCACGTTGGGTGTGCAGCGCCAGTCGACAATAGCCATTTTTACTTTGTTGCTGGTGTTGGTAATAATGCAGAAGCGGGTCATTTCAGAAGCGGTGCCGGCGGTAGTGTTGACAGCAATAAAGGGAGGCATCGGCTTGCTGCTCTTGTCAATGCCTTCAAAGTCACGGATGTGACCGCCGTTGCTGGCTACCAGGCCGATACCTTTGGCACAGTCGTGGGAGCTGCCGCCACCCAGCGAGAGAATCATATCAGCACCGCATTCCTGGTATACCTTTAAACCGTCGTGCACGTTAATATCGGTGGGGTTAGGTTCAGCGCCGGCGTAAACTGTAACCTTAATGCCGGCTGCTTCCAGCATAGCTTTAATATCATCAGCCATGCCGCCAGGACGCCCCAAAAATGCGTCCGTAACAATCAGTACGTTGCTGCCGCCCAGGGTTTTGACCTGGTTGGGGATCTCCTTGTGAGCCCCGATGCCCATCAGGTTGACGGTGGGAATGTAATAACCGTAAACTTGTTCGCCTAAAGCCATGAAAAAATTCCTCCTTATATTTTTTTAGGGGTACCGGCCCCTTTGTTTTAACTGACCAACTATTAAGCAAAGAGTGTGCCAAACTATTCATTATAGATTTAATTTTCAAACTTTACTGTATATGGCGCCGCTAAACCCTTGTCAAAAACAAACCTTTACCTTTGGCCGGCTGTTGTGCATATTCAGGACAAAACCCCCGTACCAAAACAGAACAGTGATCTATGCTTGAACATTTTTCCTGCGGCAGGACATTCACATGCGGTGGCGAATATGGCATTAAAATACAGGAAGTGACTTTTTCATGTTTAAAAAAACATTATTGTTAATTTTTATCTTTTGCTTAACCGGCTGCGGCACAGGCAGTAAGCAGCCTGAGCCGGCTGCCCCGCCGGCGCCCGCTGCCGCACAATCCCAGGTGGTTACCATTACCGCGGCAGGAGATTTCCTGATGCACATGCCGGTAGTGCAGTCTGCCAGGCAGCCGGACGGTTCATATGACTTTAAGCCTATTTTTTCAAACGTCAAAAACCTGTTGGCAGACCCGGATTTAACCATTGTCAACCTGGAAACCAGGCTGGCCGGGCCGGCTTATGGTTTTTCGGGCTATCCCGCATTTAATACTCCGACTGAGCTGGCCTATGACATGAAGGAGCTGGGTATAGATGTGGTGCTGACAGCCAATAATCATAGCCTCGATCGCGGCTGGCCAGGTATTGTTAATACCCTGCACAACCTGGAAGCGGCCGGTTTGCTTCCCGTCGGTACTTACCGCAGCCGGGAAGAGGCCGGCAAAGCTTTGATCATCGAAGTTAAAAACATAAAAATCGGCCTGCTCAATTATACTGAAAGCACCAATGGCCTTCCTTTACCCAGGGGTAAAGAATTTGCGGTCAATCTCATGCATAAAGACAAAATCTATGCGGACATTGAAAATTTAAAGGCAGCCGGGGCGGAAGTCATCGTGGCCTGCCTGCACTTTGGTGCTGAGTACACCCGTTACCCCAACCGGCAACAAGTTGCGCTGGTAGAAGAACTGCTGCAGCGCGGCGTTGACATTGTGCTGGGCAACCATGTGCATGTTATTCAACCAATGGATTGGCCCAAAATTAATGCCGGCAGCAGCACCAAGCAGTGCTTTGTAGCCTATTCGCTGGGTAATTTTATTTCTAATCAACAATGGCGCTACTCCGATTGCGGCGTGCTGGTAAATATAGAGATAGCAAAAGAGAATCATCAAGTGGCTGTCAAAGGTGTTGATTATGTACCGGTTTGGGTGGATACCTATGTACAAAACGGCCGCACAAAATACCGGGTTTTACCGGTAGAAAAAGCCATGGCGGATTATCTGGCCCACTCAGACCCTTTACTAACAGCGGAGGATTATAAAAAGCTGGTGCAAGTATGGCAGGACACAACCTCCCTCATTTCGGGCGCCTGCCCGGTGATCGCGCCCCGGCAGTTGACCGGGAGTAAAGTATAAACTGTTAAATATAAAGGAGTCCGGCAACTTTAGACCGGACTCCTTTGTTTTGCCTCACACTTGACAATAGTTTACATATTATGGATAAAAAGGTGAGGTGATTGTTGATGGGCATAACAGAAAATACTTTAGAAAAACTTCGTATGACCAACCTGGGGCTAAAGATTTTATTAATCACATTGATCTGCAGCTGCTTTTTTATGGCAGTGGCATGGCTTGGTTATAATACCGTTTACCAGGCGGAGGTTTTTTTGCCTATCCATACTAATATAGAATTTTTTTGTGTTTTCGTAGCTCTGAGTACCTTCACTGTGACCTGGTATTCTTACTTGAATAATTGTTCTTATTACAGTTATTTTATCGGTCTCGGCCTGCTGGCTGTGGGTTTAATTGATTTGTTTCATTTTTATTCCTACGAGGGAATGCCGCACATTTTTAGCCAGGCCTGTGCCAACAAGGCCATGTTGTTTCATCTGTGGGGCAGGCTGCTGCTTTCCGTTACCTTTCTGGCCAGTGTGTTTTTGTACCAAAAACAGCTTTGTTTTATCAAACGTTTTCGCATCAGCATGCTGGCTGTGGCCTTACTGGTTGTCGGAATAGTTTTTGCCACTGTAACCTGGTTTCCCCACCTCTACCCGCCAATGCTGAGCAGCGGACAAAACCACACTCACTACAAAACAATAGCCGAGTATTTAATTATTGTTGTATTGCTGGGGGCTGTCTGGGGTCACCTCCGGCTGTACAAAAAACACATGGACGGCTACCTGCAACTTATCATTGCCATTTTGGTTATTCTGGTCTTTAGTGAGTTGTGCTTTGCTGCCGAGTACAGTTCATATGATACCCTCAATTTATTGGGTCATATCTTCCGTTTTGCCTCGTATATCCTAATTTATGCGGCAATTTTCATAAATAATGTCAAACGACCTTATTTGCAACTGGTTGCTGCCAGAGAAGAATTGGCCCGATCTAACAGCCTGTTGGAAGAAAAGGTGCAGGAACGAACCAAAGATTTGCAGCAGGCCAATGAAAAATTAACCTGGGCAGCCAGCCACGATTTCCTCACCGGCGCCATAAACCGCCTGGAATTTTCCGGTCGCCTGAAAATTTTACTGGAGAATTCTCAACCGCAGGATGTTCACTGTGTAATTGCCATTGATTTTGACAGCTTTAAAAAGATCAATGACACTTACGGCCATGCAGTGGGAGATGAATGCCTGAAAACCTTTGTCAGGGCTGCCCGGGAAGTGCTGCGTCCGAGTGACTCGGTGGCCCGCTTCGGCGGGGATGAATTTGTGCTGCTGTTGCCTTACACTCCCAGGGCAGGCGCCCGGGTGGCCGGCGAAAAAGTGCGCGCCCACCTGGCTAAAATTGCCGCTCCGCCTTTTACCATCTCCATGGGCATTGCGGCATGGCCCGCTGACGGGCGCAAGGAAAAGGAATTGTTAAACAGTGCGGATCAGGCCCTCTACCTGGCTAAAGAAAAGGGTAAAAACCGAGTTGAGTAATGGACTTGACAAAACATTCTGTGTTATGCTGGTAAAAACCGCAGAGCGAGGTTATGGTATGACAACCTGTTTTAAATTAGCTCTCTGTCAATTGCAAGTAACTGCTGATAAAAAACTAAATCTCCGGCACGCCCGGGCTGCTGTGCAGGAGGCCGCCGGCCGGGGCTGCCGGCTGGCGGCTCTGCCGGAAATGTTTAACTGCCCTTACGGCAACCGGTATTTCCCTGCCTATGCGGAAGAATTTCCTGACGGCGAAACAATCCGCTGCCTTGCCGGCCTGGCCAAAGAATACGGCATTTATCTGGTGGGCGGGTCAATTCCGGAGAGGTCTGCCGGCCGCCTTTACAACACCTCCTTTGTATTTGGCCCGGACGGCAACCTGTTAGCCCGTCACCGAAAAATACATTTGTTTGATATTGATATACCGGGCGGCATTAGTTTTAAAGAATCAGCCACCCTTGCCGCCGGAAATTCTCTCACCCTATTCACCACCCCCTTCTGCCGGATTGGCGTAGCCATTTGTTATGACATCCGTTTTCCTGAGCTAACCCGTGCTATGGCCCTGCAGGGTATCCACCTCCTGGTTTTGCCCGCTGCCTTTAACATGACCACCGGCCCGGCTCACTGGGAACTGACCATGCGGGCCCGGGCCCTGGATAACCAGATTTTTGTGGCGGCTGTTTCCCCGGCCAGAGACAATCAAGCAGAATATGTGGCGTACGGCCATTCAATGGTAACTTCTCCCTGGGGGGAGGTTCTGGTGCAAGCGGCTGACGGCCCCGCTGTACTGACAGCAGACATCGACCTTGCTCAGCTGCACCGCATCAGGGAGCAATTGCCACTGCTCAAACATCGCCGGGAAGATGTGTATTTTAGCATAGGCAGTACCTCTTAGCAATATCATCACAGGGAAAGGGGGTATACAATGGCTAAAAAACTGGTTGTTTTAGATCCGGGGCACGGCGGCAAGGATCCGGGTGCCGTGGGTAACAGCTTGTTGGAAAAGGAAATTACTTTGATGCTGGCCCGCCGGGTGGCCAAAAGGTTGGGATTTTATGACGTAGCGGTAAAACTTACACGAGATGATGATACCTATCTTTCTTTAGAAGCACGGGCGCAAATTGCTAATAACCTAAAGGCAGATTATTTCCTTTCCATTCATGTGAACGCCGGCGGCGGTACGGGTTTTGAAAGTTACATCTACAACGGTCCGGTCAGCACCCTTTCTGTTTCCTATCGTTCTATTATACACAGCCGTATCGCAACCTTTTTAAAAAATTACGGAGTAACCGACCGGGGTGAAAAAACAGCCAATTTTCAAGTCCTCAGACAAACAACTATGCCCGCCGCCTTAATTGAAAATCTTTTTATTGACTCCGCCAAAGATGCGGCTTTATTAAAAGATGAGGAATTTGTTAAAGGGTTATGCGACAGCATTACCGCCGGCATCGTACAGGCGCTTAAACTATCGCCGCTGCCTGCTGAGCCCGCCCCGGGCCCACAGCCCACTGCGTCTCCGTCTCCGACTTGGGACCCCCAGCAGGAAGTGGAAAAATTAAAGCAGGCAGGCTTGCTGGCTAACGACCATCCGGCATCTGCTGCTGTCACCTGGGGGGAATTAGCCACTGTGCTTAACCGTTTACTGAAGCTAATACCAAAAAATTAACCATTGCCCGTAACAGCACTTATCTGCGTAATTGTGATGGTTTTGCAATTCTCTGAAATGCTATAATATACTTGGTGATTAATTATGAACTTAGCCACACTGCAAACCTTTATCATTGTTGCCGAAAAGAAAAATTTATCCCTGGCCGCCCAGGAAATTCATATTACCCAGCCTGCCATCAGCAAACAGTTAAGTGCCCTGGAGTCCCACTTTGGGGCTGCTTTGGTAGAGCGAAAGGGCAGAGGTATCAGCCTGACACCGGCAGGCGAAGTGTTTTACAGGCATGCCCGGGAGATTGTAGATTTAATAAACAGGGCGGAACGTGATATTCGACAGATGTCAGGCGAGATTCGCGGCCGCATGATTGTTTGGGCCAGCACAATTCCCGGCCATTACATTTTGCCTCCCATTATCGGTGCCTTTAAGAAAGAATACCCGGATGTACAATTGGTACTGCAGATAGGTGACTCCAAAGAAGCCATCCGCAAGCTGCTGGAAGAATCTGCCCACCTGGCTGCAGTTGGCATGATGCCTAATAACAAGCGTGTTGAAGGAGTCAAATTTTTTTCAGATGAACTGGTGGTGATTGTTCCCCCGGAGCACCCCCTGGCAGCAAGGCCGGAAATTTATTTGCAGGAATTGGCTAAGTACCCGCTGGTCTGGCGGGAAACGGGCTCGGGTACCCGCTCGGTGGTGGAGTCTTACTTAGCCCGGGGCGGCTTAACACCTGATAAGCTAAATATTGCCCTGGAACTGGGCAGTACCGGCGCGGTCATTACTGCGGTGGAAGCCGGCGCTGGCCTTTCGGTAGTTTCTCGCTGGGCCGTTTTAAAAGAACAGGCCTTAAGAAAGATTGTCACAATAAAGATTAAGGACTATCCTATGCAGCGAGATTTGTACCTGGTTTACCCCCGCCGGAAAAATAAAAGCCCTCTGGTAGAAGCCTTTATTCAGTTTGCCCTCAAGCAAACCCCCCCTGCTTAGCAGGGGGGTGCTTTTATACCGATACAACTTCCCTAACTTCCGGCACAGCCTGCTTGAGCGACCGCTCAATCCCGTTTTTCAGGGTATAAACAGCACCGGGTCAGCCACCGCAAGCGCCTTTTAACTTTACTTTAACAACGCCGGAGGTTTCATCTACATCTACTAATTCAACGTCACCGCCGTCTCTTTGCAGAAACGGACGCACCTTTTCCAGGGCCTCTTGCACCTTTTCACGCATTATTTCACCCCCTTGTGACCGGTCATAGTCTAAATATCTCCAGAACCGCTGTTCTTTAGTACAGAAAAAGAAAAAACCACAGCACCCTTAACCGCTGTGGTTCTCAGTGATTAGTCAGTCTACACGCACAACTTCTTTAACTTCCGGAATCTGCTGCTTTAAAGCCCGCTCAATACCGTTTTTCAATGTATACAGAGCGCCGGGGCAGCTACCGCAAGCGCCTCTCAGCTTTACTTTCACCACACCGTTTTCGTCGCAATCAACAAATTCCACATCGCCGCCGTCTCTTTGCAGGAAGGGGCGAACTTGCTCCAAGACCTCTTTAACTTTTTCTTTCATTGTGTTTAGCCTCCTTTATTAGGACAAACTGCTGCTCGTGGGTCTATCCCTTTTGTCATAAAATTATTGTAACCATTTTTATACAGCCTGACAAGCAGTATTTGGTTATTTTATGAAAATGTGGTTGCGGCACCGATAACCGGCACCGTTGCCTTTAAGCAGTAAAACTTTTTCCGCTACTTTGCCATTCGCTTGGGAGATGTAAAAGACATCTGCTGGCTGATTTTCTCTTTCAAGGCCTGCCTGGCTCGACTTAATCGGGATTTGACAGTTCCCAGAGAACAGCCCAGTATATCAGCAATTTCCTCATATGATAACTCCTGAATCTCTCTCATGACCAGAATGGTACGGTAATCATCCGATAAAGCGTTGAGGCATTGCTGAATCATCGCCTGGGTTTCACTGCGGTCCAGCATCTCCTCCGGACCAGGCGCGACACTGCGGATTTCGTATGTATTGTTATTGCCGTCAGCCGCCGGTTCATCCAGCGAAACAGTTGGCCTTCTTTGCCTTTTCCGCAGTTCATCCCGGCAAACGTTAACGGTAATGTGATATATCCAGGTACTAAAACTGGAATCTCCCCGAAAATTCGGCAACGCCTGGTAAATTTTAATAAAAGCCTCTTGGGCCAGGTCTGCTGCATCCGCATGATTGCCCATTAACCTGTAAGCAATGGTATATACTTTATTTTCATATAACTGAACAAGATGTTCAAAGGCCTCGCGGTCACCCTTTTTGCTGCGTTCCACTAATAATTGATCTTCCAGGGGCAATGTTTCCCCTCCTTCTCACCACTGGCTTAATGCTTTGTTTGTATATCTTCCAGAATATTAAAAAGCCGGCAGAATGTTACTGGTTGGTTAATCAATTTGATATGGGTAAGGTCTTATAAATACCCAAAATAAGATGTTCTACATCTCCCCGCCGATTCCTTTAGCTAAAATAAACCATGTCTGGCAGCCGTTGCACCCAAAAAAGCAGATAACTTCAATTATAAGACGTTAACTGCAATATTTTGTAACAAAAAAATATTATATTTTCAATGATTTTCTTGCAAGATAATCGAGAAAAATTAGTTTGTAGCTCTTGCAACTTTCATAATCTTTTCGTATAATAAACAAGCAGTCAATTTTATGCCGAAGTGGCGGAACTGGCAGACGCACCGGACTCAAAATCCGGCGGGCCTTAAACCCGTGTGGGTTCGACTCCCACCTTCGGCACCATTTAAATTAAGGGTTTGCAAAACAACCCCGCCAAAATTAGGCGGGGTTGTTTTTTTTTGACCGTTGCGCCGCCCAACTTAACACAAAACTATTGCATTTTAACCAAAGTGATAAAGGTTAACAGGAAAAATTAAATCGGGACGGTTCTTTGACTTCTAGTTAAAGAACCGTCCCTGTCTTGTCTTCTTTGAACGGCTTAAGCATAGTTACGGCCGATGCTGGCCATGGCGGCACCGATGTTGAGAAGCTGATCGTAGGTGGCAACAATTTGCTCCAGGGAACTGGTAACCACCTTGATGGCCTTTTCCTGCTCCATAATCATAAAGCTGTCTTCCCGCAACTGGGTTAACACACTGGCAATGTCTTCAAAGGCTTTGGTGGCCTTTTCCGACTGGTGTTTGCTCTGGGCAGCGATTTTCCTTATTTCTTCAATATCAGACGCTGACAGCGGCGTTTGCACAGGTGTTTGACCGGCCTGTGGAGCAGAATACTGTGAAATCATAGCCAAAACCTTGTTAGCCAACTCCAGGGTGTCTCTGGCAATAATATTGGTTTCTTTAATTAACGATTCCAGCTGCTGGTTGCGGCTGTTAATTTTAGAAGTAGTGCCCTTTAGGGTAAGGGTAGAAAAATTAATGGATTCCATCGAAAGCATTAATTTGCTGCTCATGTCCATCAGGCTGCTGGTCAGGGCAGGAACCTGCCTTAATAAAAAGGGCAAACACATCTCCTTTTCAGCCATGCCCTGCAGGCAGGCCACCGCCTTTTCCCAGCAGGTATCATAACCACAGGCGCTGCAGTTGATGAGATCTCGCATGCTGTGCTTGCCTGTTTCTTTTAAGGTTTGCCAAACCTGCTCCTCGGTAAAAGTTGCCTTGGCAACCGGCTTGGCTGTAAACTTTCTCCTAAAATCAAGCCCGGCTAAAACCGGCTGCAATTCCTGCTGACTGACGGCATGATGGTTTTGCTGAAGGGTTGCTGCCACCTGGCGGGCCCGCACCACATAGGGTTTATCGCTTACCACGCCCGGCCCCATAACACACCCTTCGCAAACCAGCATATCAACAAACCTGGGAACAAAATTGCCGCTTTCAATTGCCCGCAGCACTTCGATGCAGCGCCGGGCCCCCTCCACCACCACCACATCCATGTGAGCAATATCTTCATACATACCGGCAGTTTTCAACAGACCACCGCTAATGGGGAAGGTGCGGGCCAAATGCGGCTGCGGGTTATCCCAGGGCAATTCGGCCAGCCGCTCGGTAGCAACCTGTGCTCTGTTAAACCACCGCTCGGCCTGCCGAAAGGTTATGACCGCATCTATATAGCCCGCTGTGTGGGAATCGACGGACTCGTATTTTTTGGCCAGACAGGGACCGATAAAAACAATTTTGGCCTCCGGCTGAACAGCCTTCATAATTTTGGCTTGGATTAACATGGGCGAATCAATCGGTGCAAGATTGCCGATCAGGTTGGGAAAATGTTTTTCCACCAGTTGCACCACGGCCGGGCAAGCGGTTGAAATTAACGGCTTTTCTATCCGGCCGCCAAGGTATTTTGCATATTCCCGGGCGCAAATTCCTGCCCCATAGGCTACTTCATAAACACCGGCAAAGCCCAAACTGCGCAGCACAGCCACCAGCATGCCGCCGCTGAAGGGAAAAGAAGCCGGGTATGACGGCGCTACCATAGCCAATACCCTGGTTCCCTCAGACAACCATTGCTCCAGCAAAGGTGTGTCATCCCGCACTGTTTTGGCCCCGATGGAACAAGCCAACACACACTGGCCGCAGCCCAAACAACCTGCTTCCACAATCTCCGGCAGGCCGTTTTTAATGGCAATGGTCTTAACCGGGCAGGCCCTGACGCAGGCGTAACATTTACGGCAATTATCGTGATCTGTAGTTATCAGCGCCATCATCATCACCCCCTGAACAAGGAGTTATACAATCAGAATTCGACAGTATGTTGGCAACTCCTCTTATAAAATACCGAAACATTTATTTCAAAAGGATTTTTGTAACTGATGAGAAAATGATAAAAACTTGTACAAATAACTTTACAAAATGTTACACGCAAATTTAATGCCACGGCCTGTCTGCCCGGGCTGCCGGTTATCTTGTTCTTAAATGAAACAATCTGGTCATACCGGATGAAAAGCCGTTTCTTTTTGCCACATCATGTTATAATAAAATTTTAGCAGACACAAAGGAGGGGCTGCCCATGGGCCTATATTTAGATATTGATTTAGACTACTTTGTTTCACCTATTATTAAGGAATCCGTCAGCAACCACCGGCCTGCTGCCACAAACTTTGAAATTAAGGAACCAGACACCCTATTCAATATTTTAAAGCAAAAGGAAATATTTTTGGGAAACAAGCGATATCTCTTCACCAACCATATGCAGAGCCATCTGAGATGGTGGATGCATGGCCGGCTGCAGAATACAGTAATCCATATTGATGCACACAGTGATTTATACGGCCACCGCAGCCCCAGTTTGGCCAACCTGAAAATGCTGGGGTGCCAGAATTATTTATGGCATGCCATCCGGGAAGGCCTGGTGGCGGAGATTTACTGGGTGTTTCCTGACGGCGCCCTTGATCTCAAAAAACCCGGCTTGCTTTTGTCCATGTTTGCCCCTTCCCAATTGGGTGAATTTTTTCTCCAGGACAATGTGCTGCATGCGGAGCTGCTTTGTGAGCTGCCCGGCGGGCGGCCGCACAAGGTAAATTACCACTTGCTGCAGGCAGACTCCCTGCCGGTTTTCCGTACCACCGCAGAGATTATTACAGTGGCTACCTCACCGGATTTTATCCCCCGGCAGGCGGACCGGTTAATCAGTTCAGTGGGACAACTGCTGGGTATAGATGAAAAAGTGATTGACAATATTTTAAAACAACATGCCGGTATGAAAACCGTGGCCGTTTAAGGTTTTATGCAGTCCCATACCCGTTCAGAACAAGATATTAACAGCTAATTACCGATAAATTACGATAACCTGGCATAATGGCCGCTGATAAGTCAAAATAATGCCGTTTTATCCATAAGTGTTGACAGTTGGCCTTGCATATTTTATATTTAATAGTAAGTGAATAGTTTTTTCTTCGTTAGGTGAGGCTTCTACATAGACAGATGCCACTGCCCGGAAATGTCGAGAGACTCTAACGGGTTAACAGGTATTACCGGCTTAAGGTTTTACCTAATGTGGCTGGGCGCATGTCCCTAGCTATGTATGTGCTAAAGCTTGTACGAGAGGAGAAGGCCTGAGAGCCCTTAACGGGTGTTTTATGACCTTCTGTTTAACAGTAAGGTTTTTTTATTTTTGCCGGTGAGGAGGTGGTAAGAATGGATGATCCGTATCCTGGGCATTTACTAAAAATACTGTTCTTTCATTCTTACCAATGCGACATCTTTGGCCGATGACAGCGCTCACTGGAGGTGATTGCCATGATTAAGACTTACCTGTATGACCATGCCATCAAAAAAATGCGCCATGACATCAGTCTGGATAACTTTCACCAGGTGCTGGCCCATAAGGAAAATTTGCTGTGGGTCGACCTGTATAACTTCTCTGAACAAGAATTGAGAGATGTGGCTAATGCCTTTGATTTTCACGAACTGGCTGTGGAGGACTGCCTGCATTACAGTCCCCGGGCTAAGCTGGATAAATACGACGATTATCACTTTCTGGTCATCCATGCTATCCGCTATAACGAAGAACGTGATGAAGAAATCATGCTGGTGCAGCTTAATATCTTTTTGGGTGACAACTATGTCGTAACCGTGCACAAAAACACCCTGCCCAGCCTGGGCAGAATGGCTAAAATATGCCTGACTGATACCAAGTTGTCTAATAAAGGCAAAGACTTCTTCCTGTATTCCATAATTGACGGTCTGGTGGATGAATACTTCCCGGTTCTGGATCGCATCGGCGACCGCATTGAGGACCTGGAGGATGAAATTTACGAAAAGCCCAGCCGGGAAACCACCGATGAATTTTTAGCCCTGAAAAGAACCATTCTAACCATGCGCCGGGCCATCGCCCCGCAGCGCCGGATATTTTATAACATCAGCAGCAGTTCCTTTGCCATCAGTGAGGAAAACCAGCCCTACTACCTGGATTTAAAGGACCACCTGGAACGGATTACCGATACCATAGACAGTTACCGCGACCTGGTAGACGGCGCTTTGGATACCTATTCCTCCATTATCAGTGCCCGCACCAACGAAACCATGCGGGTGCTGACGGTGATTTCTACCATTTTTATGCCTTTAACCTTTGTGACCGGTTTTTTTGGCATGAATGTTCCTTTGCCCAACCAGGAATCTGTCTGGGCTACCGTAAGCATTACGGTGGGACTAATCTTGGTTTCGGTTTGGATGATTATCATTTTTCGCCAAAAAAAATGGATGTAAAAGAAAAGCCTCTCCCAATAGCTGGCAGAGGCTTTTCTGCTTTATTAACACTTAATCTTCTTTTGCTCTGGCTTTACTGTTTGCTTTACCAGGGGGCGTTTCTTTGCCCAGGTCCGGTGGCCGGCTTATCCGTTCCTTTTCCGGCCCCTTTTCTTTGACCGGTTGAGGCTGTTGAGGCTGCCTGTCAGAAGTTCGACCGGCCGGTTGCTGTTCTCCCTTACGGGTTTCGGCTTTTTGGGGCTGCTCCGGCCGGTTGTCAGATTCCCGGACTGCCGGCTGTCTTTTATCTTTTGGGTGAGCCGGTTTATTAACCGTGTCGGCCTGGTGTGCAGACGGTTGCTGCTGCAAAACCTGCTGCTCAGCCCTTTGGGCATGGGGCAGCAAACGCTGCAGTTCAATGCCCGTTTCTTTTTCTAATTGACCCAGCCCTTTCTTTTTAACCTGCTCCAGAGATAGCCGGAGGCCTTGCCGGTGGCTGTTTCGGTGAATTAAGTAGCGACCTACCGATATTCCTTTTTTAGCAGCCAGTTGATGTTCTTCCACCGTGGCACGTTCGGAAATTACTTTAACCCCCGGGGTTTCCACCGCAGCAACCTGCTGAACGGTTGCTGCCAGTTTTGCTTCATCCACCACGCCGGTATTTTCCCTGAGCGGGGTTACCGTGACCAGCACAATATTATTGGTGTGATTTATATAGTTATGCCGGGCCGCTTCCGATACCAGCAGTTGTACCGCCTGGTACACTGACAGTTGCCCGAAATCAACCTTTTTTACCAGTTGCCGTCCTTCTTCGTCCAGCCCGCTACCTTTGATCACCTTACCCTCAGGGTTAACCGCCAGTTCCAAACTGGGATTTATATCCAGGGTTACATAGGCTGCTGCTGCCGGCCGGCTTGGGTTCCACAAGCTGAGAAAACAAACCAGCAGCAAAACTGCCGCCGCTGCGCCCCAGGGCAGCCCGGCAGGAATTTTCACTTCCATGCCTGTAACCTCCTGACCCAGTTCGCGCCGGTGTTTGCTTAAGATAACCCGCACAAACCTCCCTTCCGGAGTCATCACCACCCCCAGAGGCCCTTTGGCTTGCACCAATATACCTTTAACCACAGCTACTTGCCCCCCTCATCCCGGGACCAACCGGTTAATTTTAAATAAGAATACAAATAAATAAAGCGCTCCTTGTGGTGCAATAACAGCGCCATGGCAATAATATAGCGCCGCCCCTTTTCAATGGTTTTGCGGTGAAGCCCGGAACTTAGAGCCAATTCCTTAACAGGTAAGCGCTTGGTGCGCATTAAGTGCGCCAGCAAAGCAGGCTGCTCCGCCACTTGTTTAGCCACAGCCAGCAGATTTTCGCGGGTATCCCTGTGTTTGGGCGATGCTTCAACCAGTTCATTGATGGTAATGCCAAATAAAGATAACTCTTTTTGAAAGTCCAATACTTCTTCCTGACGTTCCCTGGCCTCAGCTGCCTGCCAGTAATCTTCCCAGGCCTGGGTTGTTTCCAAACAGACCGGCAGCTCAGCAGTTGCCTGGTATTCCAAAGGCCGGTGCCTGTGCCTGGCTTCCCGACGAAAATGGTCGGCCAGCCGGCTTTTAATTACCAGTCTGGCAAAACCCCAAAAAGGCATGTTCCTTTTTTCGGTAAACCGGTCAATAGCTTCGTTAAATGCCATCAGACCGACACTTAATTCATCATCTCTTCCCCATGCCAGCAGCCGTCCGCATACTTTACTGCAGGTGGTTTGGATATAGGGTTTGGCTTCAGCTATTAATTGTTCTCTGGCTTGATGATCTCCCTGTCTGGCCCGGTCCAGGTACTGTGCCGCTGCTTGCTCTAGTATCAAAACCTGGTCACTCCCCCTGACCCGACTGCCCCGTATGATGGGTTATAATACATTACGAAACAAACAACGTTTTATAAGGGGTGTCGGCAGAAAAAAACCCTGCGCTGGTAAATCGGCAGGGCATTTTTATTTATTATTTTACCTGAAATGACAATATCAAACAACCAGGTCTATATTATCCATTGCTGGTAATTTATGTTTTATTGACGGCTTCTTTCAGTGATCTGACCAAACCTGTCACTGCCGGAATTCCGGCGGTTCCCTGTTCTTCCACCAGCCGCACCAGGGCGCTGCCCACTACTACACCGTCACAGCAGCCGGCCACAGCTGCCGCCTGTTCGGCTGTGGCAATGCCGAAGCCGGCCAGGATGGGTAAATCCGTAAACTCCCTGATGCGCTTGGCTAAGCCGGCAATTTCTGCTGTCACGTTCTGACCGGTACCGGTAATGCCTGTAACTGTGACAGCGTAAATAAAACCCCGGGCAACCGCAGCAATCTTAGCAAAACGGCGCCGGTGGCCGGTAGGCGCCGCCAGCGGAATAATTGCCAAACCGGCTTTGTCTGCTTCGCCCAGCAAAGGCTCCGCTTCCTCCGGCGGCAGGTCAGGTATTATCAAACCAGCCACCCCGGCCCCGGCAGCCTGTAGGCAAAAATCCTTCAGGCCGTACTGCAGGACGGGATTGTAGTAAGACATTAACACTAAAGGCGCCCGGACCGTTTTATTTAGTTTTGCCGCCAGCCGGAGAATGTCGGCCGGTGTGGTCTGGCGAGCCAGGGCCCGGGCAGCAGCCCGCTGAATGACCGGCCCGTCGGCAGACGGATCGGAAAAGGGTACGCCCAATTCTATGATATCCGCACCGGCCCTGTCCATGGCTGAAACTAACTTTTCCGTGGCGGCCAAATCGGGATCGCCGGCGGTAATATAGGTTACCAAGGCCTTTTGCCGCCGCTTTTTTAACGCCTCAAAGGTGGCAGCCAACCGTTCAACACCGTTCATCCTAACTGCACCCCCATTTCCCTGGCTACCGTATGCACGTCTTTGTCACCCCGGCCGGATAAACAAACCAGCAGGTTTTGCTGCTCGGCCATCTGCGGCGCCAGCTTGATTGCCTCGGCCAGGGCATGGGCGCTTTCCAGGGCAGGCAGGATGCCCTCGGTACGGCAAAGCAGGTGAAAAGCCGCCAGAGCTTCCTGGTCGGTGGCCACCGCATAACTTACTCTTCCTGTATCCTTTAAGTAACTGTGTTCCGGCCCGACACCCGGGTAATCCAGCCCTGCAGAAACAGAATGAACCGGCACAACCTGACCGTAAGGATCCTGCACCAGATAGCTGTAAGAACCATGCAGCACCCCGGGCCGGCCGGCATTTAAGGTGGCCGCATGTTGTCCGCTGGCCAGCCCCAGTCCACCGGCTTCCACCCCTACCAGCCTTACTGCCTCATCCTCCAGGAAGGCATGAAAAATACCCATGGCATTACTGCCGCCGCCTACACAGGCCACTACGCAGTGAGGCAGGGCGCCGGTTTGTTCCAGCATTTGCTGTTTGGCTTCCTGTCCTATGACAGACTGCAGATCCCTTACCAGCATTGGATAAGGATGGGGCCCGGCGGCCGAACCAATGGCGTAAAAGGTATGCCGCACATTGGTTACCCAGTCGCGCATGGCCTCGTTCATAGCATCTTTTAAAGTACCGCTGCCTGTGTTGACCTCCACCACCTCAGCCCCCAGCAGGCGCATGCGGAACACATTCAATGACTGCCGGCGGATGTCTTGGGATCCCATATATACTACACACTGCATTCCCAGCATGGCTGCCACCGTAGCGGTAGCCACCCCGTGCTGGCCGGCGCCGGTTTCCGCCACAATGCGCCGTTTTCCCATCCGGCGGGCCAGCAGCAATTGCCCGACGGTATTGTTAATCTTGTGCGCCCCGGTATGGTTCAGGTCTTCCCTCTTAAGATAGATGCGGGCACCTCCTGTTTGTTGGCTGAGAGCAGCGGCGTAATAAACCGGGGAGGGGCGTCCCACGTAATGGCGCAGGTAATAGGCCATTTCTTTTTGAAAAGCATCGTCCTGCCGGGCCGCCTGATAGGCTTCCGCCAGTTCTTCCAGGGCAGGCATGAGAATTTCCGGCACATAGGCCCCGCCGTAGGGTCCAAAATATCCTCTGTTATCCGGCTGCATGGTAAGACACCTCCTTGGCCCGTTTAATAAATGTTTTTATCAATTGCAAATCCTTTTGCCCGTTAACCTCTACCCCGCTGGAAACATCCACCCCGTAAGGACGCAGCAGCGCCACCGCCCGGCCTACATTGCCGGGATGCAGCCCACCGGCTAAAATGAAAGGCAGTTTTAACGGCAGGTTTTCCAGCAGCCGCCAATCAAAGGGCTGACCGGTACCGCCCACCCGTCCCGGCAGGTAAGTATCCACCAGCAGAGCGGCCACAGGGTAATTGTCTGCTTGTTCCAAGGCTTGCCGGCTGCGGGCGGCCACCCCCTTGAGGCAGCGCAGCCCCAGGGAGCGGCAGTAGGCCGGGCTTTCCCGGCCGTGCAGCTGTACCAAATCAAAGCCGCAGTAACAGGCAATCTGGCGCACTTCATCGGCCGGCGCATCCACAAAAACGCCCACCCGCGCCACCAGCGGCGGCATAGCTTGACATATGGCCCGGGCCTGTTCGGGGGATACCTGGCGCCGGCCCGGCGCCAACACCATGCCAACGGCATCTGCCCCGGCCAGGGCAGCCGCCTCGGCCGTAAAGGGGTCTTGCACGCCGCAAATTTTTATGCGCACGCTATACATCTGTAAGCCGCCTCCCACCTTCCAGCAATTCTTTTATTTTGCAGCCGGTATCCGCTGCGGTTACCAGGGCCTCACCCACCAGGGCCGCATGCACGCCCCGGCGCCTGAGAAATTGCATATGTTCCCGGCTGCTGATGCCGCTTGCGCTGACAACCGTAATATCCGGCCGGTTAAGCAAGGACAGCAACCGGTCGGTGGTATTCAGGTCGGTAACAAAGGTTTGCAGGCAACGGTTATTAATGCCGATGACAGCAGCCCCTGCCCGGAGCGCCCGCTCTAGCTCAGCCGGTGTATGCACCTCCACCAGGGCTTGCAGGTTCAGCCGGGCAGCCAGGCTTAGCAATTGCCTCAGTTTGTGGTCTGACAGAACAGCGGCAATCAGCAGCACCGCATCTGCACCGGCCAGCCTGCTCTGGTAAAGCTGCAGCGTATCTATAATAAAATCCTTGCGCAGCAAAGGCAGGTCGCAGGCCTGACGTACTTCTTCCAGGTAAGACAGCCGGCCGCCAAAAAACTCCGTTTCAGTTAAGATCGAAATGGCCGCCGCCCCGTGCCGGCTGTAACTGCCGGCCAGCTCAAGGTGGTTAAAATTACGGCTAAGGTTTCCTTTAACCGGAGAGGCTTGTTTAATTTCCGCAATCAGGCTGACACAACCGGGCAACCGGATGGCGGCTTGAAAATTCCTGGTCGGCGGCAGCCGTTTAATTTGCCTGGCCATATCACACACATCCAGGGTCTGCTGCAAAATTTTAAGCTCCTGTTTTTTATGCTGTATGATCTTGGATAAAATCAAAGGGCTGCCGTCCTTTCCCTGACCAGAGATTGCGAAAACTCTATCAGTTGCTTTAATTTTTGCCTGGCCCTGCCCGAGTCAATTACTTCCTGGGCCAGTTTAACGGCAGCGGCAAGATCCCCGGTCAATCCGCCGGCAACCAGCCCCAGGGCGGCGTTAATGATTACCGCATCCCGCTGGGGACCGGGTGCGCCTGCCAGAACGTTTTGCAAAATTCTGGCGTTTTTCTTAACGTCACCGCCGGCCAAAGCCGCAACCGGAGCCCGGGCCAGACCAAAATCAAGGGGGTCAAGGGTAAACTGCCTAACCTGGTTGGCTTCTGTTTCGTACACCAGCGCCGGGCCGGCCAGGGATATTTCATCCAAACCGCCGCTGCCGTGAATGACAAAGGATTTAGCGGTGCCTAAGTTGGCCAACACCCGGGCCATTACCGGAGCCAGTTGTGCACTATATACCCCCAGCACTTGATGCCGGGCAAAGGCCGGGTTAGTTAACGGTCCTAAAATATTAAACACAGTGCGTATGCCCATTTCTTGCCGGGGCCCCGCTGCATACTTCATGGCGGTATGCAGCAAAGGCGCATAAAGAAAGGCTATGCCCACTTCATCTAAACACAAGCCGGCTTCCGCGGGGGTCAGGTTAACGGCCACCCCCAGGTATTCCAATACATCAGCGCTGCCGCAGCGGCTGGAAACTGACCGGTTGCCGTGTTTGGCTACCGGCAAGCCGGCCCCTGCCAGAACCAGGGCACTGGCTGTCGAAATATTAAAGGTATGGGCGCCATCCCCGCCGGTGCCGCAGGTATCTACCAGGCCCTTGCGGCCGGTTTTCACCGGCGTCAGCTTTTCCCGCATAGTCCGGGCAAAACCGGTAATCTCAGCCGCTGTTTCTCCTTTCAGGTGTAAAGCTGTTAAAAAACAAGCAATTTGCGCCGGGGAAGCCTCACCTGTCATAATTTCCTGCATGACGCCCCGGGCAACCGGTTCGGACAAGTCCTCTCCCTTTACTACCTGCTTAATTGCCTCCGTTATCACTCTGCTCTCCTCCTTCTCATCTCAGCTCATGGCCATGCACTGCCGTAAAAAATTTATCAACATAGCCTTACCATGGGTGGTAGCAATAGATTCCGGATGAAACTGCACCCCCTCCACCGGGTAAAGCAAATGGCGGATTCCCATCACCTCCCCTGCTGTGGTCCGGGCCGTTACTTTCAAACAGGACGGCAAAGTTTTTTCATCCACGGCCAGTGAATGGTAACGGGCCGCTGTGAAGGAAGGCGGCAAATCTTTGTAAATCCCGTCGCCGTCATGCCAAATGACAGAAGTTTTGCCATGCATCAGGCGGCCGGCCGGGACAATGGCGCCGCCCAAGGCCCGGGCAATAGCTTGATGACCTAAGCAAACTCCCAGGATGGGGATTTTATCGTACAACTGCCGGACAACTGCCAGGCAGATACCCGCCTGCTCCGGCCGGCCCGGCCCCGGCGACAATAGCAAGCCGCGGACGCCTGAAGCCAGCAGTTGTTCGGGCGTCGTGGCATCGTTGCGGTAAACCAAAACTTCTTGCCCCAACTCCCTCACCAGTTGAACAAGGTTATAAGTAAAAGAATCATAGTTATCTATTACCGCCAGCAAGACCATACCCCCTTTCCCCGGCTGTCGCTGCCAGCAAGGCCGCTGCCATTGCCCGGGCTTTATGCAGGCACTCCTGGTACTCCCTGGCCGGCTGAGAATCGGCCACAATGCCTGCCCCGGCCTGCAGGTAGGCCTTGCCGCCATGCAGTACGGCGGTACGAATGGTGATGGCTGTGTCCAGTTGACCGGCAAAGTCCAAATAACCCACTGCCCCGGCATAAAGCCCCCGGCTTACCGGCTCCAGTTCATCAATTATTTCCATAGCTCTGATCTTGGGCGCCCCGCTGACCGTTCCCGCCGGAAAACAAGCTGCCAGTGCATCCAGGCCGGTCCGGCCTGCCTCCAGCAGACCGGTAACCTCCGAAACCAGGTGCATAACATGGGAATACCGTTCTACCTGCATAAAAGACGGTACCTGTACCGTGCCCGGCCGGCATACCCGGCCCAGGTCATTGCGTCCCAGGTCCACCAGCATCAGGTGTTCAGCCCGTTCCTTTTCATCCGCCAATAATTCAGCTGCCAGTCGGTCATCCTCGGCGGCATGGCTGCCCCGGGGCCTGGTGCCGGCAATGGGGTGCGTCGTCACCTTGGGCCCGGTCACCCGTACCAGCATTTCCGGAGAACAACCCACCACTGTTAAAGCTCCGAAATTCAAATAAAAATGATAGGGCGAAGGATTTAACAGCCGCAGCCAGCGGTAAAAATCAAAGGGGTTGCCGTCAAAGGGCAGGTCAAATCGCTGGGACAGAACTACCTGAAAAATTTCCCCCGCCCGGATGTAGTCTAACGCCCGGCTGACAGCAGCTTCAAACCGGCTGCGGCCAAACACGGCTCCCTCCGCTAAATAACGATCCAACAGGCTTTGGGAATAAGCCGGCGCACCTCTTAAGGGACAGCTTACCGGTGATTGACCGCTCGCGAAGATTTGCTTTGCCACCCGGTCAATCTTGGCCACCGCTGCCTGGTAGGTGTCTGCCGGCCGACCGGTGACAGGCAGGTTGGCCACCACCAGTAAGGTGCGGCGGAGGTGGTCAAAAGCCAGCACCACACCGGGAAACATCAACCGGCACAGGGGCAACGCCGGATCATTTTGTTTAGAGGGCGGCAGGGATTCGAAAAAACGCACCAGATCGTAGCCAAAGTAGCCCACACCACCCGAAATGAAAGGGGGCAGGTTGGGCAGTGCGGGAGTTTGGTACCTGCTGACCAGTTCCCGCAGGGCTGCCAGAGGATCGCCAGGCAGCCTGGCCCGGCCTTCCGCGCCCCAATATTCCGCCCCAGCGGAATATCGAAAGTTTAAAAAACAAGCCATCCCGATAAAAGAGTAGCGGGCCTGCGTGGTGCCGCCGGCTACGCTTTCCAGCAGAAAGCAGGGGGGCGCCGGCGACAGCTTGTGGTAGACGGATACCGGAGTTTCGGTATCGGCCGGGTACTCACGGTAAACCGGAACCAGGTTATAAGTTTCCGCCAGCTTACAATATTCTGCCAGGGCAGGATAATACAAAAGCAATCACCTCCCGGTTAATTTAGCCAAATAAAAAACCGGCAGCTCAAAAGGAGCGCCGGTTGACGGACAGACCTATCCCGTTCACTCTTCTCAGCTCATCTCAACTCTGCTCTGCTCAACTCAATTGCTTAACTAAACTCAGAAACCATACTCTGCTAATTTCGAATAATAATATCACATTAAGTTTTGTTTGGTCAATAATTTTTTGAAATTTTAAACCAATAAGATTAAGAAGGAATTAGCAGCACGCTTGCCTAAAATATAAACCAAATACTGCTGGAACATGAGAAAGGTGGCTAGTTACTTTGTCAGGCAAAAATTTACCGGTAAAGCTTTTTGAACCATATCCTGTGGGCGACCTGGTGGTCTATGTGACCGGCCCGGATCGTGGTGCGGTGGTGGAAGCGGACTGCCGCTGGGAATTAACCACCACGCTGGACAGCTGCGATTGCTGTACCTTTCGCTGGCGTTCCCGCCGGGACCCCTCCTTTAAGTGCCGCCATATTACAGCCCTGCGGCAGGTTTTAGGGGTGGACTAACAAAGGAAAGCAACCCCCCGTGGCGACCGTAGCGAATCATCTTGCTGTCGGTGCGTAAACCTGAGCTAAAGGGGGTCATAAACCACAGTTAACGTTTGTCGAAACTCTGACCCGTATCACCGAAAAGGTGGTACGGGTTTACTGTGTAAAATGCAAGCGGCCCTTTAACCGGTTGACCACCGCATCCGCCAACATCCGATAACCCTGCCGGGTAGGGTGACCGCCGTCCAGCAAATACTTGGTATCTGCCTGGCCGGTGCCGTTATCCAGCAATGGCGTGTAAAAATCAATAGTCAGCAGTCCCCTGGCGGCGGCATAGCGGCCAAGCCACCGCCGGATTTGCTCTAACCGATGGCAATAAGCGACGGCTGCCCGCCGGCTGCCCGGATAATGCCGCAGCATCTGTTCCAGATGAAGCGGCGAGGGCAACACCAGCAGGGGACAAATGCCATGCTCGAAGGATTGATCAACTAAACTGCTGATATTGGCTGCAACTTCTGACAAGGGTACACCCAGCCATCCGTCGTTATGGCCGCCGGCTAAAATAACATAGGCCGGCGTCTCTTCCGCCACATCCCGGGCAAAGCGGGCCAGCATTTGGCCGGTGGTGTCACCGTTAACGCCCCGGTTAATGAACCGGTAGCCGGTGGCCGCTGCCGCCAGGTTAACCCAGGAACTGTCCGGCCCTTCCGGATAGCCGTAGGTAATGCTATCCCCCAGGCAGACAATTTTTTGCCGGCCGGCTGCCTGCTGAAAGGCTTCTAACCAGCGCTGATCCGGCAATACAAAAGTTACCTCAGCCAGCCGGGAACCCAGGGATAAATATCTTCTCACTTCCGATACCAGCAGTGGGGCCACCGTTGCCGCTGCTGTTTCCTGCTTTCGGGTATTGATTACCGGCAGCAGCAGCGATGTGAAACCGCCGGCCTCGGCAGCCGCACAGGCCGCCGCCGCAACTTGGCGAATATGGCTGAGGTTGTCCAATCCGGCTGTCAAAGGACGGGCATCCATTACCGGCTGACCCTTCAACCGTGCCAGGTCCGCCGGCGTCATAGCCGTTTGTATAACCTTTAGCAAAAGGCCTCCTCTCCTTCCTATAGCGGAAAACCACCTGAGCCATCAGTTTGCGCAGGTGGTTTGTGAAAACTTTTGAACTTTATCAGTTGCACGCTTTACAGCACTCTGGCCACGCCACCGTAAATCAAGCCCCGCTGGCCGTCCACCGTAATAATTTCACCCTCCGGCAAGATTTCAGCGGCGTTCTCCACACCCACAATAACCGGGATCCCAAATTCCAATCCGACAATGGCAGCATGGGAGGTTAAGCCTCCCTCCTCGGTAATAACCGCCGCAGCCTTTTCCATGGCCGGCACAAAATCGCGGTCGGTGGCCAGAGTAACCAGAATATCCCCGGGCTGTACCTGCTCCAAAGCTGCCTGTGCCGTGCGGCAAATCCGCACCTTGCCGGTGACAGCCCGCCGGCCGATGCCTGTACCCCTGGCCAGCAGCGTGCCGACGGTATGCACCTTCATCATATTGGTGGTACCGTGCACACCCACCGGCACCCCGGCGGTAATAACCACCAGGTCACCGGCGGCAACCAGACCGGATGCCAGGGCGGCTTCCACCGAGCCGGCAATCATTTCGTCCGTTCCTGTTACATCACCGATTAACAATGGTTCCACACCCCAAACCAGGGCCAGTTTTCTTAGCACTTTGGCCCTTGGCGTAACAGCCACCACCAGTACCTGGGGACGATACTTGGCAATCATCCTGGCGGTATGACCGCTGGCGGTGGCCGTTATAATGGCGCTAACCCCCAGTTCCCTGGCGATGGTGCAGACTGCGTGGCTGATGCCGTCTGTTACCGTTCGCTGCATGGCCGCCCCCCGGGCCACCGGCAGATCATCAAAATTTACGGCCAGTTCCGCCCGGCGGGCAATGCGGGCCATGGTTTCTACCGCCTGAACCGGGTACTTGCCGGCAGCGGTTTCCCCTGAGAGCATAATGGCATCTGTGCCGTCAAAAATGGCATTGGCTACATCGCTGGCTTCCGCCCGGGTGGGCCGGGGGTTCTGGGTCATGGATTCCAGCATTTGGGTGGCGGTGATTACCGGTTTGCCCGCCAGGTTGCACATTTCAATCATGGTTTTTTGCAAAACCGGCACCTCTTCGGCCGGAATTTCCACGCCCAGGTCGCCCCGGGCCACCATAATGCCGTCGGCCACGTTAATAATTTCCGCCAGGTTGTCTACCCCCTGACGGCTTTCAATTTTAGCGATAATATCCACATCTGCGCCGTACTGTTCCACAATTTGCCGGATGGCAATAACATCGGCAGGCTTGCGGATAAAGGAAGCGGCAATAAAATCTATGCCCTGAGACAGACCAAAATGAATATCGGCAATGTCCTTTTCCGTAATGGCCGGCAGGTTAACATTAACACCGGGCAGGTTAACCCCTTTCTGGTCAGACAGCTGCCCGCCGTTAACCACCCGGCAATGAACATCCTGTCCCGCCACCTCCTCCACTGTCAGCTCAATTAAACCGTCAGCTATGGCCACCTTGCTGCCCGGCCGTACATCCCGGGGCAAATCCTGATAGGTTACCGCCACAATGGTATTGTCCCCCAACACTTCCCGGGTGGTCAGGGTAAAACGCTGCCCCGGCTCCAGGGTAACGGGGGGATTGGCAAATTTTTTCAGGCGAATCTCCGGGCCTTTGGTATCCAGCATAATGGCAATATTCTTGCCCACTTCAGCAGCTGCCTGGCGAATAGCGGCAATTCTCCGGCCGTGATCTGCATGGGTACCGTGGGAAAAGTTCAACCTCGCAACATTCATACCGGCCAGCATCATTTTTTTTAGGGTTTCTACATTTTCGCTGGCGGGGCCGATGGTACAAACAATTTTGGTGCGTCGCATGAGCAAATCCCTCCTGTTCGGCAGGACGTTTAGATAGATAGTATTCTTGCCAGATGGTACATATCTTTATTGATGGGGCTTGGTTTGCCCAGCACTTCTGTTAAATCGGTAGCGACAATTTCACCTGCCCGGATGCCCACCATTTTATGGGTTTCGCCGGCCATCAACAGTTCCACTGCCCGGGCACCCAACCGGGCTGCTAAAATACGGTCAAAGGCTGTAGGGATACCGCCCCGCTGCAAATGACCCAAAATGGTAACTTTTGTATCAAAACCGGTCAGTGCTTTTATCTGTTGGCCGATTTCCAGGCCGCTGGCCGCCCCTTCCGCCACCAAAATAACCGAATGCAGTTTTCCCCGCTTAATGCCGTTTAACAGTTTTTTGCAAATATCTTCTACATTAAAGGGTATCTCGGGAATTAAAATGGATTCCGCCCCGCCGGCCAATCCTGCGGCCAGGGCAATGTTGCCCGAGTTGCGACCCATTACTTCAATTACAAAGGTGCGTTCGTGTGAAGTTGCCGTATCACGAATTTTGTTGATGGCATCCACCACGTTGTTAACCGCAGTATCAAAACCAATGGTATAATCGGTGCCGGCAATATCGTTATCTATGGTGCCCGGCACACAAATGACCGGCACCCCGTGTTCTTGTGAAAATATACTGGCACCGGTAAAGGAGCCATCCCCGCCAATGACCACCAAGCCCTGAATACCGAACCGCTCCACATTTTCCATGGCCAGGGCCCGGCCTTCCTTGGTCTTAAACCGCTCGGACCTGGCTGTATGTAAGATCGTACCGCCCCGGCTGATAATGTCTGCCACCGAACCCAGATTCATGGGGCCCATATCGGCATCTATAAAGCCGCTGTAACCGCGGCGGATGCCGATTACCTCCAGGCCGTGGTAAATGGCTTTCCGCACCACCGCCCGGATGCAGGAGTTCATTCCCGAAGCATCACCGCCGCTGGTTAAAACGCCAATTCTTTGCATATCCCTCGCCTCCCAAAAAACCTGATGATATACCTATAGCCTGCCGCAGGACGGCAGGCTTATCCTTGTCAATTTTTTTGATTTCTAACCAGTTTGCCCCATCGCCCGGAACTTGGCATATCTGGCCTGGGCCAGTTCCTCCGGTGACTGGCTTAACAGCTCCGTCAGGTGACGGTGCAGTGCCTGATCCAAAAGCCGGCAGGCAGCCGTCAGATCACTGTGGGCGCCGCCCAGCGGTTCCGGCACAATTTCATCAATAACACCCAGCCTGAGTAAATCCTGGGCTGTAAGGCACAGGGCCGCCGCCGCCTCCCTGGCTTTGCTGCCGTCTTTCCACAGGATGCTGGCGGCAGCTTCCGGTGAGCTGACTGAGAAAATTGCATGCTCCTGCATGAGAATCCGGTTTGCCACACCCAGGGCCAGGGCGCCGCCGCTGCCGCCCTCCCCGATTACTGTTGCCAGCACAGGCGTTTTTAAGGCGGACATAACCATTAAGTTTCTGGCAATGGCTTCACCTTGCCCCCGTTCCTCTGCTCCCATGCCGCAGTAAGCACCGGCGGTATCGATAAAACAAATAACCGGGCGGCCGAATTTTTCAGCCTGTTTCATTAACCGCAAGGCTTTGCGAAAACCTTCCGGGTGCGCCATACCAAAATTGCGCTGGACATTTTCTTTGGTATCATGCCCCTTTAAATGGCCCAGGACGGTTACGGGAATACCCTTGTAGCGGGCCAGCCCGCCAAGCACCGCCGGGTCATCGCCGTAAAGCCGGTCCCCGTGCAGTTCCAGAAAATCTGTAAACAATGCTTTGATATAGTCAAGGGTATTGGGCCTTGCAGCATGCCTGGCGATCTGTACCTTTTGCCAGGGGGTAAGATGGCTGTAGATATTTTCTTTCATGTCCCGGGATTTTTTCTCCAGCAAAGCTATCTCGTCCGAGAAATCAATCCCTTTTTCATTGGTAAACCGCTTCAGTTCTTCTATTTTAGCCTCCAGCTCCAGCAAAGGCCTTTCAAAATCAAGCGCCATACCGGCCTCCTTTTACCTGCTGTGCAGTGATAAAATTTTTGCCAGTGTTTCTTTCAACTCCGGGCGGTTGACAATCATATCCACCATACCGTGCTGGCGCATAAATTCCGCCCTTTGGAAACCTTCCGGCAGTTTTTGTCGAATGGTTTGTTCAATTACCCGGGGCCCGGTAAAACCAATTAAGGCACCGGGTTCTGCGATAATAATATCGCCCAGGGAAGCAAAACTGGCTGTCACACCGCCGGTGGTGGGGTCTGTCAGCACCGAAACGAACAACAGCCCGGCTTCATCCAGTTTAGCCAGGGCAGCGGCCGTCTTGGCCATTTGCATCAATGACAGTATCCCTTCCTGCATGCGGGCACCGCCGGAGGTGCTGAAGATAATCACCGGTAATTTTTTTTCTATGGCCCGTTCTACCGCCCGGGCAATTTTTTCTCCCACCACCGAACCCATGCTGCCCATGATAAAGTGTGAATCCATAATGCCCACCACCACCGGCAAGCCGTTGATGGTACCCTGGCCGGTCACCACTGCTTCGTTAAGACCGGTGGCTGCCTGGGCAGCTGCCAGTTTCTCGGGATAGTTTGGAAATTGCAGCGGGTTTACAGTAGTTAACTCATTGTCATATTCCTGAAAGGAACCGTTATCCAGGGTAATAGCTATTCTTTCTGTCGCACTCAGGCGAAAATGATAGTTGCATTTCTGACATACTTTAAAATTTTTTTCCAGTTCTCTGGTATATAGTATTTCGCTGCAACGGCTGCATTTCACCCATAACCCTTCCGGGATATCTCTTTTTTCCGTATTCTGAGCAGTATCCGGTCGTACGGTTACATATTTAGTCTTGCGAAAAATCTCTAAAACCAAGACTCACCTCTCCCTTAGCTGTCATCCATTATACAGTGTTAATTATTTCCAATGCTTCGTCAACCTCAGATTCAGGTACCAGGATTTCTACCGCTCCGTTATCATTGCCGCTCGGCAGTCCGATATTGCGTAATTTTACCAGCAAGCCCTCTTGCTGTAGCATTTGTTGTAATCGTTCGGCTTGTTTTTTATTTGGCGCAATATATACCACCGTCCACACTTGTTACTGGCCCCCTTGAATTACATAATAAATTATAAGCAAATGAGTCCATTTTGTTGGTTTGTAGTTATAGATGTTTCTATTCCTGGAGCAGGTATTCCTCTTTTTCCCCACAAAAATAAGTATATCCAGAGAACTGTCTCTGGATACGGCGGCTATCTAAGAATCAACCTCTGTGCGGATTTTGCCGTGCTTGGTTAACAACTCCGCCCGCCCCCGAATCTTGATAGCCGAGGTATGTTCGGTGAACTGGGCAATCATAATTTCACCTTTGTCAAGTTTTTCTGTGTGGTGAAATTTTGTGACGCCCCCCCTGGTTAAGCCAATAATGGTCACGCCGTTTTCCAGCGCCTTGACCACCACATAATCACCCGTTATATCAGATCTGTCCGTCATCGGATTCACCCCGTCCAATTTCCTCTTTTTGTCAGACCAATCATATCATATTTAATAATCTTTGACAAGTTTGATCAATAATTGCCTGGGTCAGCGGTAACAGTCCGAACACAGCAACAGGTGAATGTTCTGCATGTTGCCATAGACAATCAGCTTGTCACCTGCTTGCAGCACCTGGCTGCCCCTGGGCGAATGTATAAAGGCATCCGACCGTTCGATGGCCAGGATAAAAATATCCTGATCCCTGATTTTACTGGCGGCAATGGTTTGGCCCACCAGATGACTGCCGGCCTGCAATCTCACCTCCGCCACCCCGTAATGCCGGTCTAACTTCAAAACCTCTTCCACCGATTTTTTTTGCAGCAACCGGTGGCGCGATAACTGCCTTTCAATGCCCCGGTCCAGGTGCACGCGCAACCGGCGGCTGGATACTAAACTAAAGGCCAGCAACACAATGACAAGGGCCGTGCCCACCTGCAGCAGCGTCAGGGGGTGTCGCATAATATTAATCAGGGCGGTGACAATGGTAGCGGTTCCCAGGTAACCCAGCACCATCAGCACCATGATGATGCGCCGCCGCACATGGTGTTTTACCACTTCTTCCGAATCCGAAGTGGTGTAGCCTACCGTAACCAGGGCTGAAAGGGCCTGAAACCGCGCCACATGCAGCTCCATGCCGGTCAACTTTAAGGCAATGGCAGAAATTTCTACGATAATCACCAGCACCAGCAGAAAGCATACCAGGAAAACCAGGCTCATGGTTCAACCTCCCTCGACTTGGTGAGATGATTATACCAGCCGGACAAGGATTGACACAAGTTAACCGCCCCTGCAAACAGGCCAAAGACCGGACCTCAAGGGTCCGGTCTTTGGCGGTTACAAATCAAGCAAACTGTTCGGTACAGGATAAAAGTCCGGTTGAAAAGAACTGTCAGAGGGTGAGCCGGCAGGCCGGGTAACCGGGGGGGCCGGTTCACCGGGTGCCTGTATTGATCCGGCAGGAGTTTCCCGCAGCCGGTAATCCCTGGCGGCAGCTACCGGCAGGCGGCCCGGCAGCTGGCAGCGCAGCCGCACATTATCCTGCCCTACCAGATTAACCAGGGCCCCTTTGAGTTCTGCTTGCGGGGTGACCCACAGCCGCTTTTCCAACGGATGGGCCCTTTGCTGCTCCGGATCATACAGGAAAACCGGTGTGTTGCCCGTATAACCGGTTAATAACGTCACCAGCTGTTGCCGGGTGGCGGTGTCGGTTTCCTTTATTTTCAGCCATAACTGGCATTCCAATTGCTCGATGGCTATTATTTCTTCGGCCAGCCCTTTAACTTCCTCCCCGTTATTGCTGACCCGGCCCTTCAGTAAAAGGGGTTGTTTGCTCTCGAGAACTTTGCCGTAGCGGCGGTAAACTTCCGGAAATACCACCACTTCGCAATTGCCGGTCAAATCCTCCAGGTTAATAAAAGCCATGGGTTCACCCTTACGGGAAGTAATTCTTTTTACGGCTGCGGTCAGGCCAGCCAGCAGCAGCGGGCTGCCGTCCGGCATTTCAGGCAACTGGGCCACCCGCTGCACATCCAAAGCCTCTAACAGCCAACTGTACTCTGACAATGGATGGCCGGACAGATACAAGCCCAGGGCTTCTTTCTCAAACTCCAGCTGCTGCTTGGGGCTTAACTTGGGCACCTCGGGCAGCTGCAGTTCAGCCCCCTGAACCGGCACATCCGGCATTAAGTCAAATAAATTAACCTGGCCCTGCTGCCGATCCCGCTGGATGCGGGCGGCATATTCCATACCGGCATCCAGCGCCGCTAACAGCTGTGAGCGATGCCCCAGGGCATCCAGGGCACCGGCTTTGATCAAACTTTCCAGTACGCGCCGGTTAGCCAACCGGCTGTCAACCCGGCTGCAAAAATCAGCAAAGGAGGTAAAGGGACCGTCCTTTTGCCGGGTCTGTATAATGGATTGCACCGCACCTAAACCTACATTTTTCACTGCTGCCAGGCCAAACCGAATCGCCCCCTGCAGGGCTGTAAAATTTTCGCCGCTGTGGTTAATATCAGGCGGCAGCACTTGAATGCCCATGCGGCGGCATTCCTCAATGTACAGCACCACTTTGTCGGTGTTGTCCCGCACCGAGGTTAACAGGGCGGTCATATACTCCACCGGGTAGTTGGCCTTTAAATAGGCCGTCTGGTAAGATACCAGGGCATAGGCTGCCGAGTGGGACTTGTTAAAACCATACCCGGCAAAGTATTCCATAAGGTCAAACATTTTTTCCGCCAGCCGGCGGTCATAGCCCCTGGCCACCGCTCCCGGAATGGCATTGGCCAGCGGCCGGCCCTTCTCGTCTGTAGTTGTGCCGTCAATAAACCATTGCCGGTGCATGGCCATCATTTGGGGAATTTTTTTGCCCATGGCCTTCCGCAGAGAATCTGCCTGACCCAGGGTGTAACCCGCCATCACCCTGGCTATCATCATAACCTGTTCCTGGTATAGAATAACCCCGTAGGTCTCCCGCAGGATGGGTGCCAAATCCGGGTGAAAGTAATCTACCCGGGTTTGCCCGTGCTTGCGCTGAATAAAATCCTCCACCATGCCGCTGCCCAGGGGGCCGGGCCGGTATAAAGCCACCAGGGCCACAATATCTTCAAAGGCATTGGGTTTTAGTTCCCTTAGAATGCTGCGCATGCCGCTGCTTTCCAACTGAAAAACACCGACCCCTTCGCCCCGGGCCAGCATGTCATAGGTGACCCGGTCATCCAGCGGCAGCCGGTTGATGTCCGGCTGCTTGCCCCGGAGTTGCTTAATCAAATTGACAGCTTCACTGATTACTGTCAGGTTGCGCAGCCCTAATAAATCCATTTTAAGCAGGCCCAGCTCCTCCACGGTGGTCATAGGAAACTGGGTGGTGACCAACCCGTCGGAAGTTTTGCTGAGGGGCAGATATTCCACCAAGGGCTCCCTGGCAATCACCACGCCTGCCGCATGGGTGGAAGCATGCCGGGGCATGCCCTCCAGTTCCATGGCTGTATCAATAAGCCGCTTTACCTCCGGGTTCTGTTCATAAATTGCTTTCAAATCCGGTGACCCAGCCAACGCTTTAGCGATGGTCATATTCAGTTCCATGGGTACCAGTTTGGCTACCTTGTCCACATCTCCATAGGGCATGTCCAGGGCCCGTCCCACATCACGGATGGCAGCCCGGGCCGCCATGGTGCCAAAGGTAATAATCTGGGCTACCCGGTCAGCTCCGTATTTTTGCACAATATACTCAATAACTTCACCCCGGCGCTCATAATCAAAATCAATATCTATATCGGGCATCGAAATGCGCTCCGGGTTTAAGAAACGTTCAAACAGCAAACCGTACTGCAGCGGGTCAATGTTCGTTATTTCCAATACATAAGCCACTATACTGCCGGCAGCGGAGCCGCGTCCCGGGCCTACAGCAATGCCCTGCTGCCGGGCATAACGGATAAAATCCCACACAATGAGGAAATATTCGTCATAACCCATCTGGCCGATTACTTTTAGCTCATATTCCAGCCTCTCCTGCACTGCCCCGGTACAGTGACCGTACCGTTTTACCGCTCCGGCCAAACACTGCTGTCTTAGGTAGGCGGCCGGCGTAAAGCCGTCCGGAACAGTGAAATAAGGCAAGTGCAGGCGGCCAAACTCAATTTCCACCTGACAGCGGTCGGCAATAGCAACCGTGTTCTGCAGAGCTGCCGGCACTTCCCCAAATAACAGGTTCATCTCATGGGGGGTTTTTAAATACAATTCCCGGGAATCAAATTTCATCCGCCCGGGTGTGTTAATACTTTTACCTGTTTGAATACACAGCAAAACATCCTGGATCTCTGCATGCTCCGGTTTTAAATAATGCACATCGTTGGTGGCCACCAGGGGAATATCCAACTGCCCGGCCATCTGCAAAAGCTCCCGGTTGACCAGGCGCTGTTCCTGGTAACCGTGATCCTGCAGTTCTAAGAAAAAGCGGTCCGGTCCGAAAATTTCCCGGTATTCGCCGGCAGCCCGGCGGGCCTGATCCGGCTGCCCGTTTAAAATTTTATCCGCCACTTCTCCTGCCAGGCAGCCGCTCAGGGCAATTAAGCCTTCCTGGTAGCGGGCCAATAATTCCTTATCTATTCTCGGCTTATAATAAAACCCCTCGGTATAACCAAGGGAAACCAATTTCAGCAGGTTTTTGTATCCCTTTTGATTTTCCGCCAGCAAAACCAGGTGATAGAGCCGGTCATCCAGCTTAGGCACCCGGTCGGTACGCCGGCGGGGGGCCACATAAACTTCGCACCCCAGGATTGGTTTAATGCCTTCTTTATGGCAGGCTTTATAAAAATCAATTGCCCCGTACATGCAGCCGTGGTCAGTGATGGCCAGGGCGTTCATGCCGCATTCCCTGGCCAACCTGGCAGCCTGGCTGATGCGGGCGGCCCCGTCCAACAAACTGTATTCGGTGTGCAGGTGCAGGTGAACAAATTGCGTAGCCAGTTTCCCTCACCGCCTTGAGCAACTGCTTTGTTGTCTAGCCCTGTTGTTTAATTTCCTCCCGGATGTCTTGCCAGCGGGCACGGGACATGCGGGCAAAAACCGGGTAACTGTCCGCTGCCGGGTGCTGGGTAACTGCCTGAAACCATTTTACCGCTTCTTTTAAATCGCCGCTGCGGTAAGATAAATCCCCGATTAAGTACATCATGCGCAGTTCCTTTTTAACTTCCGAGGAGGACTCCCTTTCATAAGCCCGCTTTAAAAATTCCAGGGCTCGCTGCAAAGCCTTGGCTTCATCGGCTTGCTTACCCTGGTAACGGTACAGCCAGCCCAACCGGAGGTACAGGGACCCTTTTACAGAATCTTTAGCATTGCGCAATTCCTGGCAAAGGATAGCCAAATTGTAGGCCTTAACGGCCTGCTCCAGTGTCCTTAAACCGCCGTACCGGGAACCGTCGGTGTGCCAGCCGGACAGCAAAGTGTTGATGGCTGCTTTTTCCGGTTCCTTTAAAGGCAGGTTGGTTTCTTTAGTAAAAGCGTAGCCGCAATGCTTACAGACCATTACATCGTAAAAGATGGGATTAATGCTGCTGTAGTAAGCGCAGAAATCACTGTCTTGTTTTTCCACAGCAATATATTTGGTTTTTACTTCCGGGTGTAAAAATTCTTGGCCGCAGTTGGGGCAGATTACCTTAATATGAAAGATCATTTCTTCGCTAACTTGCATGTCTGATGCACCTACCAATGAAGTTATCAACCTTATTATACCAAAACATCAGCCCGGCGTGGTAAAATAACAGACAACCTGGCTTAATTTTACAAATACCGCCTGGCCCCCAGGTAACGGCTGGCAAAAAAACCGTCAGACAGGGAAGAAACCGTTACCCCTTCTTTGGTCCGGGCGTTGAGAAATAAACCGTTTTCTAAATAAAGACCAACATGCGAGGGGCCGGGAACAATGGTGGAAAAAAACACCAGATCACCCATGATTAAATCTGTAACCGGTACCCCCGCTTTATATTGATCCTGGGCATCCCTGGGCAATTGAATGCCGTTGGCATAATAAGCCATATAAGTCAGACCTGAACAGTCTATCCCTTGTACGGTCATGCCGCCCCAGAGATAAGAAGCACCCAAATAAAGCCCGGCGGTCGAAACAATTTGCTGTTGGTCAACCGGTTGGTCAGCATAAAAAACAGCGGCATCTTGCCGGCGTACCAGTGCACTGTCTCCTTGGGGCAGAGCTACCCGCAAAAAGTCTTTATCTTCGTCCAGCAGTGGCAGCCGGCTGCCCAAAAACAAAGTGCCGCAACTGCCCGCTGAGGATCGGGATGCCGCAAATAAAGGGGCGGCAGCCCTGGTGATCTGAACCGTCATAGTGTTTGTGGGCCAGCAAGGTAAACAAAAGTTTTCTACTCTGGCCCATCCCGGTGAACCATCTTGGGCCTGAATATGAAACCAGTCTCCCTCCAGCCCCAAAACTTGAGCCGGCCAGCCCATGAGCAACTGGGTTACCAGGGGAATGCCCGCCTCCGGTTGCTCCAGCACATCAACCACCGCCGCAGCTGCCACCACAACGGTACCGGCTGCCGCCTGCCGCAAGTCAAACATGGCATCACCCCTTACCTGTTTTCCGAAACTTATTCTATTTTACGATGCTCTCCACCGTATAATTACCAAAATCCGGCTGCCCGTTCAGCAACTGCATCATTTGGAGAAATCCCTTGGTAGCTTCCGGGTCGGTGCTCAGCCTGGTCATGGCTGCCTGCTGGGCTTCCTCGTTAGCCCAGACAGAAACAACCAGGAATTTGTTGCTGTTGCCGTTACACCTGGCCACATACCCCTGCACCAGACCTGGCTGCTGTTTGAGATAGTCCATGTGCTGCCGTATAATGTCCATTAAAGCATCGCCTTGGCCATCCTGGGCCTGTAGTTTGCCAAAAGTAATAACTTGCAAATTAAACCCTCCCACAGTATTGGTCTATCACAGTTTGATAAAGTTGTTCATATTTTGCCACCCAATATGCCGCATTAAACTTTTCCACCGCACGGCTCCTGGCATGGGCGGACATTTTTTGCCGCAGGGCCCGATCTTCTAACAGCAACAAGGTAAACCGCGCCATTTCCGCCAGGTCACCCACTGCGGTAAGAAAACCCACCTGGCCGTGGACAACCACCTCCGGCAGGCCCCCGGCCCGGCTGGCCACTACCGGCACGCCGCAGGCCAAAGCCTCCAGGGCCGCCAAGCCAAAGCTTTCACAACAGGAAGGCAACAGCATAACGTCAGCTGCCGCCAAAAGAGGCGCCACCGTGTCCTGCTGTCCCAGAAACAAAATATCCCGGTGCAGTCCCAATGAGGCCGCCAGCTCTTGGGCAGCCGGCATTTCCGGCCCGTCTCCGATCATCAACAAACAGGCCGGCCTTTGCTTGCACACCAGCTGAAAGACCCGGATAACATCCAGCACCCGTTTGAGGGGGCGGAAATTAGAGATATGAATCAACAGGTCCCGGCCACCGGTTAACTGCTGCTTTTCCACGGCTGCTTCAGGCCGGAACACCCGGGTATCCACAAAATTATAAAGGACAGGTAATTCCCTTTGAAAATTAAAGGTCTGCCGGCTTTGCTCCGCTAAAAAAGCTGAAACGGCTGTTACCATATCGCTGGCTTCCAGGCTGTAACGGGTCAGGTCATAAAATTCGCGGCGCGCCCCCACCAAGGATGTATCGGTACCATGCAGGGTGGTAACAACAGGCACCGGCCGGCCGGCAACCTGCCGGGCCAGGAGAGCGCCCAAGGAATGGGGCACTGCGTAATGGGCGTGCAAAACATCCAGTTGGCAGCAGCGCAGTACCTCAACGGTTTTGTTGACCTGGGTAAGAAAATAGGGCGGTGCCTCAAACAGCGGATAATTAAAGGCCGCCGCTTCATGAATATAAATGTTGGGCAGGTAATTGCCCAGGCGAAAAGGACGGCCCACGGTGATAAAATGCACCTGATGCCCTCGCCCGGCCAGCTGCTTGCCCAGCTCTGCGGCGACCACCCCGCTGCCTCCATAAGTGGCGTGGCATAAAATTCCGATCCTCACCGGGGCACCTCCAGCAAGGCTAAAGGATTACCCACCGCCAGGGGCTCTAGGGTAGTAAACCCTTCGCCGTACATACTGCCAATCAAACTGCCAAAATAGCGGTCTCTGCTTTCTACCGTCGCCAATAAACTGCCCGGGCCGTCATTTAAAAAGGTAGCTGCAGCGCCGGGGTGCCTCCCGAACTGAGTTTGATGGGCCAGGATAGCCGTTTTTTTAGTTTGGTAACACTCTGAAACATCTACAATAAACCGGGGTTCGGCAATTGCCGCGATAAAATAATACCATATCTGATTCGGTCGGAAAGGCGTCTGCCGGGCAGCCATCTTTTTTAAGCCGGCATCAAACCAGGCTTCCTGCACCAGCCGACAGGCACTGACATGATCCGGGTGCCGGTCGGACCAGTACGGGCAAAGTATGAGCCGGGGCCGGCACTGCCTGATTATTGCCGCCAATCGCCGGCGGTACGGTAAATCTGAGCTGATGCCTCGATCAGGTATCTCCAAACAGCAGCGCCAGGCCAGCCCCAAAATCTCACCGGCCCGCCCGGCCTCTTGCCGCCGCTCTGCCACCGTACCGTTGCTGGCCAGTTCGCCGGCGGACAGATCAACCACGGCTACCCTGCGGCCGGCCTGACACAGTTTTGCCACCAAGCCGCCGGCCCCCACCTCCACGTCATCGGGATGAGCGCCGACAGCCAATACATCCACCTTAGTAACTTTAACCACCCCTTAAGGGTACCGATTGTTGACAATGCGCAGGCAACCCGGCACTGCCGGTCTGACTGCTTGATTTTGTGTTTTGTCACAGGATGCCCTTGGGGTAGTAATTCGCTGACTGCGGTAAAAAATCCTGTTACCCTAAACGCACCGGATCCCATGTTAAGAAACAACCTGCCGGTAGGGCTCTGCCCGGGTGCGCCAGCTGCGATAATCAATGTTCGGGAAGATATTGTTTTGCCATTCCAGGTAAAAAATAAAGTCTTCCTCAAGACAACCGGATTTAACAGCATGATACAGTTTTAAAAAATTGGCTATATGCTGTTTGGTTCTCTCAATGGCATACGGCACCATGGTACCGGTGGCAATAATAAAAGCCCAGTCACTGCTCTGGGCCAGCAGCAGTTCCCGGCCGGCCTGGTTTAAAGCCCGGCGCAGGAGGCCGGTTGCCCGGGGATAAAGATCCGCCAGTTCTGTCATACGGTCTGCTGCCATGTGCAGGTGCCTGTAAATCCAGTGATTTTTTTCGTTCAACCAAACTTGATTGTAGCCGGCATTTCCCCAGGTGGAAGGACAAGGTCTGGTTACCTGGTTGCGGGGATGCAGACGCAAGTAGTCACCCAGGGTAATCAGTTGCAGGTCACTGCCGGTGGTAAATATTTGGCGAATCAATAAGTCTAACCATATCGGTCCTTCAAACCACCAGTGCCCAAACAGTTCTGCATCATAGGGCGCCACAATGATGGGCGGCCGTTCCATCAGAGAAGCCAAATAGGCCACCTGTTTTTCCCGGTTGAACATAAAGTTGCCCGCATGGATGGCCGCCTTGTGTTGAGCCCAGTCCGGCCGGTAAGGTTTTTTGTCTGCCAAATCAACTTTGCCGGTAATGCGGTAATATTTAAGGCCGGTATGAGTCCTGAAGCCGGCCGGGTGAATATAGTCTTTGATGTATGCTTCTTCCAGGTCATAACCAATATCCCGATAAAATTCCCGGTAATCCGGGTCCCCGGGATAACCCTCATCGGCGCTCCAAACCTGCTTGGAACTTTCTACGTCACGGCCAAAGACAGCTATCCCGTTAGGGCAATAGATCGGGGCAAAATTCCCAAACCGGGGCCGGTGCTGGGCAAATAAAACCCCGTGGTTGTCCGTAATAAAGTATTTGATGCCGTATTCCTGCAGAATGTCTTCCATCCCCTGGGCATAGCCGCACTCCGGCAGCCAAAAGCCCTTCGGTTCGGCGCCAAAGTGCTTGCTGTGCAAGTTGACCGCAGTTTCGATCTGAGCCCTCACTGCCTGTTTATTTACCATCATCAGGGGCAGGAAACCATGGGTGGCGGCACAAGTAATTATCTCCAGGCAGCCCTGCCTTTGCAGGTCTTGAAATGCCCGGGCCAAATTGCCACCGTAGCGGTTAACAAAGAAATCGTAGGCCCGCCGGAATTTTTCTTTATACATTAAGGCCACCGGATGAAAAACACTGCCATAGGTACGGGACTCCTCTTTGCCGGCCAGTTCAATAAGTTTGGCCAGGTGGTGCACATAGCGCCGTTGCATTAAAGGGTCGGTCAGCATGGACAAAAGGGTTGGCGAAACGGAAAAGGTAAGCCGGTAAGGTATGTTGTCTGCCGCCAGCCGATTAAACACTTCCAGTAAAGGAATGTACGCTTCCGTGACCGCTTCGTAAAACCATTTTTCTTCCAATACTTGTTCACTTTCCGGGTGCCTTACATAAGGCAAGTGTGCATGTAAAACAATGGCCAGGTATCCTTTAGCCAAAGGCGCATCCCCTCTTTCTGTTTAACTTGCACCAAGCAGCCTGGGGTTTATTGCGAGGTAAGGTCAGGCTTGACTGCCCGCCCTTCGGATCCACTGCCGCAAGGCACCTGCTGCACTGTTTTATATATCCCTTCCAGCCACATCCATTCTTCATCGATCAGTGATGATACGGAGTTGCCCGGCATGCTGACCCGGTTGGATGTAAGCAGTTTGAGATAACTGCCGTCGGTCAGCAGGCGGCCCAGTTCCAGGAAAAAACTGCGGTTGGGCTGGCCAATTTCAATAAACCAGTTGTCCGCATAGGGGTCGATCAATATTTCCCGGCAGCAGTGAGCGGCGTGCGCGGTTAACGGGCTGTCTTCCGGCAGGCCGGTAATGTCGTATACCCGCAAGACCGGACGGGCGGCACACCAGGCGGCCTCACCATACCGGCGCACATAAGATTCATATTGATCGGCAGATATCTCCCAATAAGCATAAAGCCAGTTAGGGTCTTTGCTTAAAGCCACCAGCCTGTCAGTGCCGTAATGCCGGGGTAGCTTGAACTCTGACCGGTCGGCCTTTGCCGGCTGAATGGCCGGGGAAATTTCCGCTGCCATTTCCTCCGCCGGCTGCTGCTGCAGCATATCCGGTTTACGGGACAGCCGAACCGGTTTGGCTAACCTGGGCCATAAAATTGCTGCCAGCACAGCCAGGGCGACTGCTCCCAACAACCAGTACCAAAAATTATCCATTTTTGCCCCCTCCTAGAAAAATATTTCATCTGGTAACCGGCTTTTTTTTTAATAAAAAGTAAAAAATAAGGAAAAGTACAGGCGTTGTTATGACTTTCCTTAGTATTGCCCAGCATTTTTGCCTTTATAATGCCGGCATGCGGTTTTACAAAACCTGCAGAAAAGCAGTAACAGCTAATACCGGGACAGTTAGGAAATTATCAAGCGAGGTAGTAAAAGTGGCTGACAGCAGGGAGAAAATGTGGGGAATATCAGATGTTGTACAGGTTTTTATTTGGCGCCTGATTATTGTTGTTTTATTGGGCCGGGTGTTGCTTCATTTATGGCCCGGCGCATCACAGCGTTTGGCAGAGGTGCTGGACCGGCTCATCCTGTTAAGCCTGACCCTGTTATGGGTGGGGCGAAAAGGAGCTTGGCGGCATTTGGGTCTTAAATTTACCCGGCCGGGGCGGCAAATCCTTTACGGCCTGCTGGGCGGTGCAGGTTTATTGATCCTGGCCGGCGGTACCCAGTGGGTTATGGGCAAGTTCCTGGCGGCTGATCTCAGTACCAACCCGCTGGTAAAAGCAGCGGCCGGTGCGCAAAGCCCCGGCCAACTGCTGTGGCCCTTACTGATTGGCGGCGTGCTGGTGCCGGCAACCGAAGAAATCTATTACCGGGGCATGGCCTATACCGCCTTTGCCCGCCGCTGGGGCACCGTCAGCGGTATCCTGGTAAGCGCTGTTTTTTTCTCACTGGCCCACCTCAGCGGCCTGTGGTTTGTACAAATTGCCGTGGTAGGCGCCGGTTTGGCGGTAATCTATCACCTCACCGGCTCCCTCTGGCCCGGTATCATTGCCCACGGGCTGGTTAACAGCGCCAGGCTGCTGCTGGTGTATTGGAGCAGTTAAGAAAATTGTTAAATCAACTGGCAGTGGAAAAAAAGCCCGCTTTTGTGTTATCATCACTATGTAATCGGGTCTGCCGGTCGGCCGCAGCAAACCGGGGCAACCCTTAAATTTTTAATTTAATTAAAAAAGGTACCAGAATAGGCACCAGAGTGCTTAACACAGAACCGGTAATAAAAGCAATGACCGCCATCTCTGTACCGGCGTACCTGGTAACAACCGGCAGAGTGGTATCCATAGCGGTGGCACCGCCGGGCGCTACGGCGGAAAACCGGCCGATATAACGGGCTACCAGAGGAACAACCATAAATGTAAGCAGTTCACGGGCTACGTTAGTCATAAAGGCTAAGGCTCCGGTTTCCACATTGTAAATTTCTGCCAACAAGACGCCCGATAAACTGTACCAGCCAAAGCCGGCACCAATGGCCGTGGCTTCATGGAAAGGAAGTCCCAGCAGCCAACCGGCCACCGCCGCACCGGCCAGACTGCCAATGGCAATGAGCGCCGGCAGCATCAGGATTTTGCAACCCATACGCCAGAGCTGGCGCCATACTTCCTTTTGCCGCCCTAAATCAATGCCAATACCAAAAAGCAGCAAATATAAGGCTGTTCTGGTGATAGCATCCAGGTGTTCGGCCAGCCGGTCCGGCATCAGCCAGTGTCCCAGCGCCAAGCCTAGAATAACGGAACCGGGTATCAGCCAGGTCATATCATCACCCGCCTGTTTAGAGTTATCTGAGTGAAACGGCATCGGCCGGTTACTGACCGGCCGGCCGGCGGTCGGTTAACCGGGCCAGGTAGTTTTCGACCGGCCGTACCAGCGCCACACTGCCGATAATGGCACCGGCGGCCAGCACCAGGGCCTGCCAGCCAAGACCGGTTAAATTGGCCAGCAGCTTTTCATTGGTGCCCAGTTGAGCCCCCATAGCCAACAGCATGACAAGTAAACAGCCGGTGGTAAAGCGTTCGTGGGCTTTTGGCTGAACCGCCAATAAATTAAAATGGCCCACCAGTATACCCAGGGCCACGGCAAGCAGCACAGGTATCATTTTTACTCCCTTCCTAAAAAATATTTTTGCAGTACGCTATAAATTTAGCACGACCCCAAAACAGGGTCAATAACCATCTATAAGGAGGTTTTCTTGTGCAGTGCAATCTTTTTTCAGCTTTCCCCAACCCTGACGATGAAAAAATCAAAGAACTGTTAACTAAGTGCAAAACTATTGCCATTGTGGGACTGTCGGACAAACCCCACCGGGACAGTTTTCAAGTGGCATCCTACCTGCAGTCACAGGGCTACCGAATCATTCCCGTGCATCCCCGGGTTAAAGAAGTTTTGGGCGAAAAAGCCTATAAATCGTTGGCAGAGATCCCAGATCAGGTGGATCTGGTTAATGTGTTTCGCAAAAGCGAAGAAACACCCAACGTGGTGCGGGAGGCCGTCCCCCTAAAACCGGCAGCGGTCTGGCTCCAGTTAGGCATTATTAATGATGATGCCGCTCAGTTGGCGGCCCAGGCAGGATTGCAGTTTGTGCAAAACCGCTGCATTAAAGTGGAGCATGCAAGGCTGTTGGGCCATGCGTAACAAATCTGAGCAGCCGGTCTGTCCTTCGCCGGACCGGCTGCAGCAAATTTTGCAGCGCCTGGCGGCAGCTTATCCCAGCGCCACCACCGAATTGCAGTTCACCACACCTTTTGAATTGCTGGTGGCGGTTATCCTGTCAGCCCAGACCACAGATGCCCAGGTTAATAAAATCACCCGCCAACTGTTTAAAAAATTTGCTACCCCACAGGAATTTGCCCGGTTAACACCGGAAGAACTGGCTGCTTATATTAAAGGCTGCGGCCTTTATCGAAATAAAAGCAAAGCCATCGTGGCTGCCAGCCGCATCATCGCGGAGCAATACCAGGGCCAAGTCCCGGCCCGCCGGGACGAGTTAGAAAAACTGCCCGGCGTGGGTAGAAAGACCGCCAATGTGGTGCTGGGGGTTGCCTTTGGTCAACACACTCTGCCGGTGGACACCCACGTCCATCGGGTTGCCCGCCGCCTTGGCCTGGCTTCCGGCAAAACGCCGGAATTGACTGAACAAGAGTTATGTGCCGTCATACCTCCCCCATTATGGCAGCCCACCCATCACAGAATAATTCAACACGGCAGAAAGGTCTGCCTGGCCCGCCGACCTCGCTGCTGCCGGTGCTTTTTATCAGACCTCTGCCCGGAGAACAGTCAAAGGGGGGAATCCTCATGCATATCGTTTTAGTTGAACCGGAAATACCGGCCAACACCGGCAATATTGCACGCACCTGTGCGGTAACCGGTACCGGCCTGCACCTGGTGGAACCCCTGGGCTTCTCCACCGATGACCGCTACCTGAAAAGGGCCGGGTTGGATTACTGGCACCTGTTGGACTTGCACTATCATAAAAGTTTTGCGGAACTGCGGGCAAAGTATCCGGCCGGACGTTTCTGGTATTTTACCACCAAAGGCGGCCGCCCCTACCACCAGGTACAGTTTGCCCCGGATGATTTTCTGGTTTTTGGCAAAGAAACAGCCGGCCTGCCCAGGCACCTGTTAGAAGAAAACCCGCAGGCCTGTTTAAGAATTCCCATGCTGAACGAGGTTCGCTCCCTCAACCTGTCTAACTCAGTGGCCATTGCTCTTTATGAGGCCCTACGCCAGCTCAACTTTCCCAATCTGAAATAATGTCAGGAAAGGGGGGTATTGATCCCCCTTAGCTGAATTGCCGGTTAAAATCAGCAATTATTTGCTGCATTTCAGGCAGGGGCAGGATTTGCGCTTTTCCTTGGGCAACCTCGGCGTTGCCCCCTCCTTTGCCCTGACACAGGGGCCACAAGACCTCGGCTAAACGGTTGACCGGCCAGGCCACGCCGGCTCCCCTGGCCAGCAAGAGGTCGTAAGGCCCGTGGCCGCCGGCCAAAACGGCCACCCGGCCCGGTTTGCCGCACCAGGCGGCGGCCAGCCCCCGCAGCATGTCCATGTCAGCCTCCGGCCAGTGCTGCAGCAGCACCAGCGCACCGCTCACCTGCAGGGCTTGCGGTACCTGTGCTTCAGCCAGGCAGTGATATTTAAACTGCAACAGCTCTTTTCGTTCTTTTTGCAGTTTTTTCAGCTCTGACTCCCGCTTGGCCAGACGGCTGACAGCTTCTTGACCGGCAGCGCCAATGGCTTGTTCTAACCGGCGCTGCCAAATATATGTCTGCCACATCCAGTGGACGGTTCTGCCGCCGCAAACGAAGTGCAGCCTTACCTGCCCTCTGACTTTTTCGGTTTTTAACAATTTAATGGGCCCTGTTTCGCCGGTATACCTGGGGTGGGTGCCGCAGCAGGGGTTTTCGTCCAAGCCGGGTATGATCACCAGCCGCACCTCTTGTTCCCCGGGCGGCACCTTTTGCAGCAGGTCCGGGCTTAACTCAGACCGCCGGTAAGTTTTTACCTGTACCGGCAGGTTTTCCATCACAATTTGATTGGCTTCCGCTTCCACTTGCTGCAAAACCTGATCGCTCAGTTCACTTACCGCCAAATCAATGGTACCGGTCTGCTCTCCCAGATGGAAACCGGTGGTTGCCCAACCATATTGCTGTTCAAATACCGCCGAGATAATATGCTGCCCGTGGTGCTGCTGCATGTGATCCAGCCGCCGTTCTGCATCCACCCTCATAAATATGCCGGCTCCCACCGCAGGCGCATCAGTCCCGGCCAACCAGTGTACAATGCCGGCAGGGGTTTGTTCCACATCAACCACTTCGTAGGAACGCCTGGCACAGACCAGCGTTCCCCGGTCGGCAGGCTGCCCACCGCCTGCCGGATAAAAAATATTGTCTTTAATCAGCACCCCCACCCTGCCGCTTTGCTCCACGTGTCCTGTAATTTCAGACCTGTATTGCAGCAGGTAAGGATCCATTTGATAAAGCTTTGACAAAGCTGCTCACCCCTTGGGTTGTGACTTGATGTACATAGTTCGACATTAACTAACTGATTCCTTGTTTTAGGCAAACTGCCTGTGGCCTGAGCTGCGGAGGTATTACCCTGCCGCAGCTCAGGTTGCTGAAGCGTCCGGGCTTGACCGCTGACATTTAATTGGCGGTAATTTGCCTTATTTTATCGCTGTAAAAGGCAGTCAACTCCTCCGCGATTTCCATGGTGGCACCCTCGCTGAAGATGCGGCAAACAGGTTCCTCCGGGTCCGGTAACACCAGGGCCCAGCCCTGCGGGTGATAAACCTTTACCCCGTCCAGTAATTCCAGCCGGCCGCCCGGTTCTTCAATCAGCCGTCGAATAACTCTCCCTTTGGCTTCCCAGGGTACCGCCACTTCTTTTTTATTTATAAAGAAGCCGGGTATTTCTTCCACCAGCTGGGCCAGGGTGACGTTCTCCCGGGCGCAAAACTCCAATATTTTGAGCAGGGCCAGCAAGGCATCAAAATTCATAAAATGATGCCACACCGCGCCGCCGCTCTGGAGATGATAGTTGATAAGCTTGTCAAGAAAATCCTGTTGAGAGGTTTTGGTACGCACTACCATGCCCTGATAACGGCTGGCCAGTTCATCAATGGCACCGGGTGCTGTTACCGGCACAATTACCGGCCCGGCCTGTTCTTTAAGTATAATTAAAGAAATCAACGCAGTCAGCATTTCTTCACTGATTACCCTGCCCCCGCCGTCCACCAGAATCAGTTGATCCCCGCCTGGTTCAAGCATGGCCCCGGCTGTGCCGCCCTTGCCGGTTACGGCGGCTGCCAACTGCCGCTGCAACCGGCTGCTGTCAGGCCGGCTGTCGGCTGCCGCTTCGTACACATCGAACGTGATGCCTAAAGCAGTCAGGGCTCTGGTTACATAAGGTTCCAGGTGGCTGCGGTCATACTGCAATACTAAATGAAAGCCGGCCTGCCTTAAAATTGCCTCGTTAATGTTGCTAAGCAAATTGTTAAGATAGGTATCTGCCGTATCCTGCACCGTCATAACCGGCAGCAGGTTTTTAGCTTCTACCCGCCGGAAATCTTCCCGGGCCAGCGTGTTTTCAATCTTGCGCTCTTGACTGCGGGAAATGTTGCCGCCCTTTGCATCGGTAAAAATCAAGTTTATTTTATCAGGCTGCCGTGCATTAATTTGTACATGAATACCGCCCTGGCAGCCGTAATTTTTTACTGCATACCGGTGCATCGGCATAATACCTGCGCCAAAATCAATTACCTGTATACCGGCAGACTGCAGGCCGCACAGCAGGGCTTGTTTAATCATGTGGCTGGCTGCCCGGCCGTCACCGGAAACCCCAACCCGCCGGCCGACAGCCAGTGTGCTGCCCAAGGCGGCTCCCAAGCGGCCGGCAAACTCCGGCGTAATATCAATATTGGCCAGGCCGCTAACCCCGGCCACGCCAAACAAATGACTGGGTTGGCCGGTTCCCCAGACCAGGCTGCCGGCCACCGTAGCACCGCTTTCCACCACTTTGCCCGGCCACAGTTTGACATCGGGCTTGACCAGCGCCCTTTCCTTAATTACTGACCGGCTGCCCACCACCGAGCCTTCATACACAGAAGCATTGGCATTTATTTTTACCTGGCTGCCAATGACCGCTCCGCGAACCGCTGACCTGGCTCCCAGAAAGATATTGTCCCATAAAACGCTGCGTTTTACGGTAGCCTGTTCCTGTACAATACAGCCGCTGCCCAACGCTGTATAGGCGTCAATTACTGCGCCGGCGCCCACCCGGCAGTTGTCGCCGATTAACAGCGGCCCGTTGAGGGTGGCGGCAGGGTGGATATCGCTGTTCTGTCCCACCCAGATACCCGGGGCAACTTGTGTGCCGGGTATAGATACGGCAACCTTGCCGGTTAAGCAATCGTGATGGGCCTGCACATACTGCTGCAAATTGCCGATATCGCACCAGTAGCCGGTGAGTGACACGCCAAATAACGGTTGCTTGTTTTTTAAGAGAAGGGGGAATAAATCTTTGCTGAAATCAAACTTTTGACCAGCTGCGAAAAAATTCAAGACCTCCGGCTCCAGTATGTAAATGCCGGTATTGACAGTATCGCTGAACACTTCGCCCCAGCCGGGCTTTTCTAAAAATTGCGTAATCCTGCCGTCCCGGTCAGTAATTACCACCCCATATTCCAGGGGTATGGCCACCGGCGTTAAAACCAGGGTAGCAATCGCACCCTTTTGCCGGTGAAACTCCAGGGCTTGGGTTAAATCCAGATCGGTTAAAGCGTCCCCGCTGATTACCACAAAGGTTTCATCCAAAAATTCTTGGGCATTTTTTACACTGCCGGCCGTACCCAGAGGGACTTCTTCCACGTAGTAACGCATATGCACGCCAAAATCTCCGCCATGGCCAAAGTAACCCCGGATAGCCTCCGGCAGGTATTGCAGTGTGACACCAATCTCCTGAATCCCATGCTTTTTTAACAAGGCAACAATATGCTCCATCATGGGCCGATTAACCACCGGCATCATTGGTTTGGGGCGGCCGCAGGTTAACGGACGCAGCCGGGTTCCTTCGCCGCCGGCCATGATAATGGCTTTCAAACAACATCACTCCTTGTGTGATATGACCAGTTTTAGGGTGTTGCTAATTTTACCGCGGGTCTTAAATACTTCTTTAATTGCCTATGTGTGCAGATAATCGTACCACCCGGCCAAAAAGGTTTTACCAGGCCTGCCGGTTTGCTTCAATAACTTCCCGATAAACTTTTTTGGTTTGCCGGGCAATGGTATCCCAGTTATATTTTTCAATCACATCACGGTAAGCCCGTTCCTGCAATTGCCCGGCGGCCGCCGGATCCAGCAGGCAGTGCAGGATGCAGTCAGCCAGGGAGTTGGCATTACCGGTATAGGCCTTAAGGCCGTTAACGCCGTGTTCAATTATTTCACTTAACCCACCGGTGTCTGATACCACCACCGGGGTACGGGCAGCCATGGCTTCCAGGACCACAATGCCAAAGGGTTCATATAAACTGGGTATGACAGCTACATCGGCATAATGATATAAACAGTTGCGGGTAATATCATCCACATAACCGGTGAAATAAACCCGGTTGTTCAATCCCAGGCAGGCAGCTCGATATTTAAGTTCTCCTTCAAAGGACCCCGTACCGGCTATGATAAATTTGGTCCGGGGACAGTACTGCAGCACTTTGGGAATGGCCTCCAGCAATACCTGCACACCTTTTTCCGGTACCAACCTGCCCACATAATAAACTATTTTTTCCTCGGGGGAAGCATAGTGTTCTCTTTTCACCCTTGGACCGGGCGGCTCATCCCACCGAAAGTTTGCCGGGTTAACACCGTTGGGTATGATCCTCAATTTATCATCCGGCAGCTGGAAGATGTGTTTCAGCTGTTCCTGCATATAATAACTGCAGCAGATCACCCGCCAGGATTCATAGGTAAGCCACCACTCAATATCGCTGATATGTCGCTGTACATCGTTATGCAAGCCGTTATGCCGCCCCCACTCAGTGGCGTGGATGGTAGCAATCAGGGGAATTTTATAAGCATGCTTGCATACCCTGGCCGCATAGGCCACCAGCCAGTCATGGGCATGAATAATCTCCACCGCATTCAGTTTTCCGGTTAGCGGTAAAGCTCGCTCAAGCATGGCCATGTTTAACTGCATGACCCAGGTAACAAAATCGGTGGAGGAAACCCGGAAGGGTTGCACCCGGTAGACATGGACGCCTTTAACTTCTTCGTATTCCGGCATGCCTGGCTGGCCGCGGGTAATAACATGAACGGCATCGCCCTGTTTGGCCATGGTAACGGTAAGATCATAAACATGCTGTGCCAATCCGCCCACATTAAGCGGTGGATACTCCCAGGAAAATACCATGACCTGCAATTTTTTTATCCACCCCTCTTGTTTATTGTCTGCACTCAGTTAGTATTTACCATTTTGCCGCTTTTTATGATTATGTCCCGGCCCCCTGCCGGGCAAATAAAAAAACCTGCCGTTTGATCGGCAGGCCAAACATTTAATGACCGTTCATAGTCCCGTTATGCACCTGGAAGCTCCAATCTTTACCGGAGTTATTATCCCAGTTCATGGCATTGTCATGAAAACAGAAATTAAACTGAGTATGCGTGTCCGGCATGGTTACTGATTTAACAAAGCCGTAGCCGGTTCGGGCCATTCTCATGTCCTGAATGGCATGCCAGCGATCATCCCGGCCAAAGCCGCAGTGCAGGTAAACTTCCTGCGCCCCGCTTTGGGCTAACAGCCCGTTATAGAAAACTACCACATCCTGCCCGGCCGTTATGGGAGTGGGATCCACCACCACACCGCCGGGATATTGGGCATCATGCATCTCTTTTAAACGATAGGCACCCATGGTCGGTTCACCAAAATTGGTTCGGTTAGCCATGCATACACCTCCTTTTTTTGCATTGGGGTTCATCATTATTATCTGAAAGCACCGGGCTAATTATAGGAGGTAAATATTATGGGTTTGCACAGCTACAGCCATTTTTGCGTTAATTTTTAACAGGCATTTGATGATTGAAAAATAAATTTTTGCTGGTAGAATGGTGTATGCTATAAAACCAGCAAAAGGTGGTAGAAGCATGAGCGTTCTTTATTTGCTTGACTTGTTGGGCACCTTTGCCTTTGCCCTCTCAGGGGCACTGACCGCTGTCAAGAAGGAAATGGATTTATTTGGTGTCGTGGTACTGGCCCTGGTTACTGCCATCGGCGGCGGCACCACCAGGGATATTTTGTTAGGCAGCACGCCGGTTTTTATCCTTACCCAGCCGGTTTATCTCTATGTATCTCTGGCCGGCGCAGTTTGCACTTTTTTATTTTATAAAACTTTGTTTAAAATTAACTCGATCATTTTAATTGTGGATGCCCTGGGTTTGGGCACCTTTGTCTGCATCGGCCTGTCGAAAGCCCTGACGGCCGGTATCAGCGGACCCGGCGCGGTTATGCTGGGGGTTATCACGGCGGTAATGGGAGGCATTATCCGCGATGTGCTGTCAGGCCAAATCCCTTCGGTGCTGACACGGGATTTTTATGCCGTGACATGTGTGGCGGGAGGCATCTTGTATCTGTTTTTATGGCGGCAAAATATGGCTGCCGACATGTTGTTGCTTTTAACCACCGGGTTTATTTTTACTCTGCGGTTGCTGGCCATTCGTTATCGATGGAATTTCATTAAAGCACCTTACTCCGGGCCGGAAACATAAAAAGCCACCGGTGGGTGGCTTTCAGAGTGTCGACAAACCTTAGCGGTGCTTTATGATCCCCTTTGGCTCCGGTCTACGCACCGACAGGGGATCATAAAACCACCTCACTTTGTTTTACAACCTTTGTCTACAGTCTGAAAGCCACCGGTGGGTGGCTTTATCTTTTGTCGTATATGCGCCGGCTGATTGCTTCCGCCATCTGGCCGGTGGTGGCGGACCCGCCTAAATCGGCCGTTAAATGCCGGCCTTCCGCCAGCACTTCCCGGACAGCCTCCTCAATTAAGGCGGCACATTGCTGTTCGCCCAGATGGCGCAGCATCATCACGCCGGACAGGATAACGGCCAGGGGATTGGCGATGTTTTGTCCCGCTATTTGCGGCGCGCTGCCATGCACCGCTTCAAACACCGCACAGTCAAGGCCGATGTTGGCGCCCGGGGCCACACCCAAGCCGCCCACCAAACCGGCGCATAAATCCGAAACAATATCTCCGTACAGGTTGGGCAGTACCAGCACATCGTAATTTTCCGGTTCCTGCACCAGTTTCATGCACATGGCGTCCACAATCATTTCTTCATAAGCAATATCCGGGTAGGTTTCTGCCACCGAGCGGACACTTTCTAAAAAAAGCCCGTCGCTCAGCTTCATTATATTGGCCTTGTGGACTGCGGTAACTTTTTTTCTGCCCTGCCGGCGGGCCGTTTCAAAAGCAAACCGGGCAATCCGCCGGGATGCTTCCCGGGTAATTATCTTGATGCTTTCTGCCGCATCCTTGCCTACCCGGTGCTCTACACCGGCATACAGGTCCTCGGTATTTTCCCGCACCACCAGCAGGTCAACGCCCTGGTAACGGCTGGGAACATTGGGAATATTCCTGGCCGGGCGCAGGTTAGCGAACAAATCCAATTCCTGCCGCAGGGTTACGTTAACGCTGCGGAACCCCTGCCCCACCGGTGTGGTGACCGGGCCCTTCAGGGCCACTTTATTGCGGCGAATGGCGTCCAGCACATGATCCGGCAAAGGTTTGCCGTAACGATCAAGGGCTGCCGCTCCGGCTTCCACAACCTCCCACCGGATATTTACACCGGTGGCTTCAATCACCTGCCTGGCGGCGGCGGTTATCTCAGGGCCGATGCCATCGCCGGGGATCAGTGTTACTTTATACACCCTTGACCACTCCTAGTCAAAATTAAAACCGCCGTATTTACGAAAGTGCGGCGCCAGCCCCCCGTCGTTTAAAATCTTAATCATCACCTGGGGCAACGGTTTAACAGCCAGGCGAATATCTTTGGTGCGGTTAATGATATAGCCGCCGGCCAGATCCACATCCAGGATATCGCCTGCCTCAATGAGATCGGTGTCGCACTCCAGCACCGGCAGACCGGTATTAATGGCATTGCGGTAAAATATCCGGGCGAAGGACTTGGCCAGTACCGCACTGATATGAGCGTGTTTGATGGCCAGCGGGGCCTGTTCCCGGGAAGAGCCACAGCCAAAATTACTGCCGGCCACAATAAAATCGCCGGGTGCCACCTTGCTGTAAAAATCCGGATCCAAATCTTCCATCACATGTTTAGCCAGCTCGTTCATATCCAGGGTTTTAAATTTATACTTGCCTGAGATGATGTAATCGGTATTAACATCATTGCCGAATTTGTGGGCTTTTCCGCTAAATTTCATGGCTTCACCTGCTTTATAAAAAGTTTTACCTGAATTTATTTGATAAACTCCCGGGGATCGCTGATCACGCCGGTCAAAGCGGACGCCGCCACGGTTGCCGGTGAGGCCAGGTAAATGTCTGCCTTGCTGTTGCCCATGCGGCCTTTAAAGTTGCGGTTGGCGGTGGATATGACATTTTCGCCGTCCGACGGCACGCCGTTATGGGTGCCCACACAGGGACCGCAGCCGGGGGTCACCACTGCCGCACCCGCTGCCACCAGCTTTTGAATCAGTCCCTCCGCCATGGCATCCAGATAAACCTTACGGGAAGCCGGCGCCACAATCAGCCTGACATCCGGGTGAATCCTGCGCCCTTCCAGAATGGCGGCAGCAATGCGTAAATCTTCCAGGCGTCCGTTGGTGCAGGTGCCGATCACCGCCTGCTGTATCGGGGTGCCTTGCACCTCCCCGATGGGCGCCACATTATCAACCCGGTGTGGTTTGGCCACCTGGGGTTCCAATGCCGCTACATCAAATTGCAACACTTTATGGTACACAGCATCCGGATCGGCCGTTACCGGGGTATACTCTTGCTCTGTGTAGTTTTTCAACCAGGCCAGGGTTTTATCGTCGGCCTCCATCAGGCCGGCTTTGGCTCCCATTTCAATGGCCATGTTGGCCACTGTAAAACGTCCTTCCATGGAGAGGGCGGCAATGGCCTCGCCGGTATACTCGGCTGCCATATAGGTACAGCCGTCGGCGGTAACCTGGCCAATTAGATAAAGAATTAAATCCTTGGCATATACCCCCGGCGGCAGGGTACCCTGACAGACAAATTTTACGGTTTCCGGTACTTTAAACCACATCTGGCCGGAAATCAAAGCCCCGGCCAAATCTGTGGAACCCACGCCGGTAGAAAAGGCATTAAGGGCACCGTAAGTACAGGTATGGCTGTCTGCGCCGATAACCAGACTGCCGGGACCCACCTGCCCGCTTTCCGGAATTAGCTGGTGGCAAACCCCGTCCCCGATGTCATACAGGCGGCAGCCCTTTTCTCGGGCAAACTGCCGCATCAGTTTATGCAGGGCGGAAACTCCCTCCAAAGGGCTGGGGGCACTGTGGTCAATCACCAGAGCAACCCTGTCCGGATCAAACAATTCTTTGCCGTTCATGTTTTCAAAAGCCCGGATGGCCAAGGGAGAGGTGCCGTCCTGCCCCATCACCAGATCAACCCGGGCCACCACAATGTCGTTGGCCCGGCAGTTCTGGCCGCTGTGGGAGGAAAGAATTTTTTCGATAATTGTCTTGCCCAACTTAATCCCTCTTTCCGAAATAGTCTTCGTAGATGTATACCAGCTCTTTATCGAACAGGGAGCGTTTTAAAGCCACCGCAGCAGAACGAATTTTCGGCAGTAATTCTTCCGCTTCTTCTTTAGACAGGTCAATACCGTACTCCGCAAACTTCATTCTCAAAGAAGCGGTACCCGAATGTTTGCCTATGACGATCTGGCGCTCCAAACCCACCTCTTCGGGTTGGAAGGCTTCGTAGGTTTTCGGGTTTTTCAGGGCACCGTCCGCATGAATACCTGACTCGTGAGCAAACATATTGGAACCGACAATGGCTTTACTGCAGTGCAGCTCCCGGCCGGCCGCCCTGGCCACATACTCAGCCACTTCCCGGAATAATTCAGTTTTAAAGTTTAAATCTATATCATACAGGTGTTTAAGGGCCATGACCACTTCTTCCAGCGGCGAATTGCCGGCCCGCTCGCCCAGTCCGGTAATGGTTACGCCTACCCAGTTGGCCCCGGCCTTGACGCCGGCAAAAGAATTGGCCGTAGCCATGCCAAAGTCATTGTGGGTATGCATTTCTATCTCGATGTCAACCGCTTCTTTTAGCTTTTTAATGTTTTCGTAGGTGGTAAATGGTTCTAAAATACCTACCGTATCGCAGTAGCGGAGACGATCGGCTCCCGCCTGTTTGGCAGCCCGGGCAAATTCAATGAGAAAATTCATATCGCTGCGGGAAGCATCTTCGGCGTTTACTGACACATACATGCCTTCTTTTTTAGCAAATTCCGTCGCCCGCACCATGTGCTCCAAAACCCACTCACGGCTGGTCTTTAACTTATGTTTAATATGAATGTCTGAGGTTGAAATAGAAATGGCTACAGCGTCTACGCCGCAGGCCAGGGATGCTTCAATATCTTTAATCACCGGGCGGTTCCAGCCCATGATGCTGGCCCTGAGCCCCAGCTTGCAGATTTGCTTGATGGCTTCCTGCTCATCGCCGCCCATCACCGGGATCCCCGCTTCGATTTGATCAACACCCAGCTCATCCAAATATCTGGCGATACGAACCTTTTCCCTGTTGGCAAAAACAACACCGGCGGTTTGCTCACCGTCCCGCAGGGTTGTATCAACAATCCAAATTTTTCTTTTTTCCATTATGCCACCTCCAGCAAAACAATTACTTTATTTGTTATGTTACCATAATAGTCCTGTCCAGCATATGCACTGAGAGTATTTATACTGTATACATTAGTTAGTGCAGTATTCTTAAATTATATTGCGTTTCTTTAATTTATCTCACCATTACTTTGTTTTTTAACATGTTCATTTTGGTTAAATTATTGTACATGTATATTTGGACACTTTTAAGATATGTGCAAAAAAGTGTACATTAGTCGTCAAAAATAAAGGCCCGGGGTTCCCGGGGCAAACGGTAGACAAACATTGCCGGTGGTTTATGATCCCCTTTGGCTCCGGTCTACCCAGCCGCCGGCAGGGGATCATTAAACCGCCTTGACATAGTTTTGCAGCCTTTGTCGATACTCTGAGGCCCGGGCTTATGCCCGGGCCGTCACGTTTTTTGCGTCAGTTACTTTTGCAATCTTTCCCTCAGCAGTTTATTTACCAGATCGGGGTTCGCTTTACCCCGGGTAGCTTTCATTACCTGGCCCACTAAAAAACCGATGGCCTGGGTTTTGCCACCCAGGTAATCCTGTACCGACTTCGGGTTGGCTGCCATAACTTCCTCCACCACCGCGGCCAGCGCCCCTGCATCGGAAATCTGCACCAGTCCCTTCTCCTGCACAATCGTTTCAGGATCTTTGCCGTTGGCAAACATTTCTTCAAACACTGTTTTGGCTATCTTGCCGCTGATGGTGCCCTGATCAATCAGTTTAAGCAGGGCGGCCAGCCGGCCGGGTGTTATTTTGCACTGGGTGATCTCCAGCCCGTTAGCATTTAACAACCGGGCCATTTCGCCCATCATCCAGTTGCTTACCGCCTTAGGCATATTATAATGCTGCAGCACTTCTTCAAAATAATCCGACATCTCTTTGGTAAGGGTTAAAATTGAAGCGTCATAAGCCGGCAAACCATATTCCCGGATATACCTGGCCCGCCGCTGGTCAGGCAGTTCCGGCAGTGATTCCCTGATAAATTCTATCCATTGGCTGTCCAGGACCAGGGGCACTAAATCCGGGTCGGGAAAATAGCGGTAGTCGTGTGCCTCTTCTTTGCTGCGCAGGGAAACCGTAATCCCCCTGGCTTCATCCCAGGTGCGGGTTTCCTGAATAATCCTGCCGCCGGACTCCAGCACCCCGATTTGTCTTTCAATCTCAAAAGCCACTGCCTTTTGCAGGGCCCGGAAGGAGTTCAGGTTTTTAATTTCTGTCTTGGTGCCAAACTCCTGCCGGCCCGGCGGCCGCACCGACACGTTAACGTCGCAACGCAGGCTGCCCTCTTCCATGCGGCAGTCAGAAACACCGGTATACTGGATAACGGCCCTTAGTTTTTCTACATAGGCCCTGGCTTCCTCCGGCGAACGCATATCCGGTTCGGAAACAATTTCGATCAAAGGTACGCCGGTGCGGTTATAATCCACCAGCGAATAGGGCGTGCTGACAATACTGCCCTGGTGCACCAGCTTGCCGGCATCCTCCTCCATATGCAGGCGGGTAATGCCGATGCGCTTGGTTTGACCGTCCACTTCAATGTCTAAATAACCGTGCTGGGCAATAGGCAGGTCGTACTGGGATATCTGGTAGTTTTTAGGCAGATCCGGATAATAGTAATTCTTACGGTCAAACTTGGAAAAATTGGCAATTTGGCAGTTCAGTGCCAGGCCGGCCCTGACTGCATATTCCACCACCTTTTTGTTTAACACCGGCAGGGTGCCGGGTAAGCCAAGACAAACCGGGCAGGTATGATGATTGGGGTCGCCGCCGAACTCTGTGGTGGAATGGCAAAAAATCTTGGTGTTGGTCTTTAATTCAACGTGAACCTCGATTCCTATAACCGCTTCATAGGCTTGTGTCATGACTTACTCCCCTCCATGTTCGGCTGCAGCCTGGTAAAATCAGTGTTTTGTTCCAGGGTATAGGCCACCCGCAGCAGTGTGCCTTCGTCAAAGGCTTTACCCATCAGCTGCACACCCACCGGCAAACGGTTAACCAGCCCGCAGGGAACGGAGATGGCCGGTATGCCGGCCAGGTTGACCGGAATGGTGCAGACATCCTGCAAGTACATTTGAATCGGATCATGCACCATTTCCCCAATTTTAAAGGCCGGGGACGGCGAAGTGGGGCTTAATAAAACATCGTACTTGGCAAAAGCCCGGTCAAAGTCTTGCTTGATCAGGGTGCGCACCTTCAGGGCCTTCAAGTAATAGGCATCATAATAGCCGGCCGACAGGGAATAGGTGCCCAGCATTATGCGGCGTTTTACCTCCTCACCAAACCCCTGGCTGCGGCTGCGCATGAACATGTCCACCACATCCCGGGCATCCGGCACCCGCAACCCGTAGCGAACCCCGTCGTACCTGGCCAGGTTGGAACTGGCTTCGGCAGTGGCAATCAAGTAGTAGGCCGGCATGGCATAATCGGTATGGGGCAGGCTGGTTTCTTCCACATAGGCCCCCAGCTCGGTCAGTTTTTTAATTACCTCCCGCAGGCGCTCTTTAACCTGGGGATGAATCCCGTCCGCCATGTATTCCCGGGGTACACCAATCTTCATGCCTTTAATGTCGTTGATTAAAAACTTGGTAAAATCCGGGTGTTGCAGGTTGGCCGAAGTGCTGTCGAGGGGGTCGTGGCCGCAAATAACGTTGAGCAGGTGGGCCATATCCGTTACGTCTCTGGTAAAAGGACCGATTTGATCCAGGGAGGACGCGTAGGCCACCAGGCCGTAACGGGAAACCGCCCCGTAAGTAGGCTTCATGCCGATAACGCCGCAAAAGGAAGCGGGCTGCCGGATTGATCCCCCGGTATCCGAACCAAGGGCCACCAGCGCTTCCCCGGCTGCTACGGCAGCCGCCGAACCGCCGCTGGAACCGCCCGGCACCCGTTCCCTGTCCCAGGGGTTGTAGGTTAAATGAAAGCCGGAATTTTCGGTGGAGGAACCCATGGCAAATTCATCCATGTTGGTCTTGCCCACCAGCACCATATCCGCCGCCGCCAACCTGGCCACAGCCGTAGCTGTATAGGGCGGTATAAAGTTATAAAGCATCTTGGAAGCACAGGTGGTGCGAATACCCTCTGTACACATATTGTCCTTAACAGCCGTCGGAATGCCGGCCAAGGGACCCACCGGCTGCCCTGTGGCAATTTTTTTATCCACCTGCCGGGCTTGTGCTTCTGCTTGTTCCCGGGTAATGGTCAGAAAGGATTTAACTTTGTTTTCCACCTCTTCAATGCGCTGAAAAGCCGCTGCTGTTATTTCCACAGCAGACACTTCTTTTTTAACCAGCATTTCATGAAGCCGGTGGGCTGTTTGCTGCAATAAATCCAAAACTTTCCCTCCTCAAGACTTCTGCGAAATTCACCGGTCCAACCTCGTACCGGCAGCAGCCGCTGAACAGGCCCCCGCTCAGCAGCAAGAAAACCTATACTATCTTGGGCACTTTAAAGAAGCAGTCTTCCCGCTCCGGAGCGTTAGCCAGGGCCTTTTCCGGATCAATATGCGGGCCCACCCGGTCTTCCCGAAACACATTTTGCAAAGGCAGCACATGAGCGGTAGGAGGCACGTTGTCTGTAGCCAGCTCCTGCAGTGCTTTGGCTGCCTCAAGAATTTTATTTAACTGTCGGGTGTACAATTCTTTTTCTTCTTCATTCAGTTCTAACCGGGCCAGCAGGGCCACATGTTCCACATCTTGTTTGCTAATCAATCAGGTACACCTTCCTTTGCTAAAAACTGACATCATTATACCAAAGTTTGCTAAAACAGCGCAACTTAAGGTATTGAGCAGATTGTAAAGGCAAACTCATGGTATGCACAGTTTTGGGGCATGCTAAAATGCGATAAAAACTGTATTTAAGAAAAGGAGGCCCATCCATGCACCACAAAAAAGTCATCTCCACTGAACAAGCACCGGCTGCTATTGGTCCTTATTCGCAGGCTATTGCGGCAGGACCTTTCATCTTTACCTCCGGCCAAATTCCTATCGATCCTGTCAACGGCACCATCGTCACCGGCGACATACAGGCCCAAACCAGGCGCAGCCTGGAAAATATCAAGGCCATTTTGGCCGCAGCCGGTGCCGGTATGGATCAAGTTGTTAAAACCACTGTTTTTGTGAAAGACATGAATGACTTTGAAAAAATTAACGAAGTTTACGCCGAGTATTTTCCTTCCCCCGCTCCGGCCCGTTCTCTGGTGCAGGTGGCCCGGCTGCCCCGGGATGTGGGGGTGGAGATTGAGGTTATCGCCGCACCCGGTCATGGCCACGGGCACGGTTCAGGCGGCTGCTGCGGCTAATAAGTTCTGGTTATAATATTTAACGGTGGTTTATGATCCCTTTAGCTCCGTTTTGCGCACCGCCGGCACGCTGCCGGCTGCTGCGGCCATTGGGTACGCCGGCCTTAGTCCGGTTCAGCCGGCGCCCGCAGGATGCGGACGCCGGCCCAATGGTTCATTTCGCTTCCAGTGCTGTTAACGGTATGGCGACAAGCGGCCGGCAGGGGATTATAAACCACCGTGGCTTTATTTTTTTTCAATCTTTCTCCACACTACGGTCTAATTTAGTTTTTGTATTTCCAACACCCTTTCATAAAACGGCTCGCCAATATAAAATATCTTCACTTTGTCGCCTGATTGGAGGGAGTCGATTTCGTTGCCCTGTTTATCAACCAGCCGCCCAAAATCCCAACCCCAAAAATGATCAGGCACATATTTTTTACTGCTGCGGTTGTTTTTCTTTAAATATAACGCCCGGTTGATCCGATCCACCTCGCCGGTGATATTTTTAACCTCCGGCAGGGTTATAGATTGCACTTTATTGTCAGCGGTCAATCCTAATTTAATAAATTGGCCTGCCTTTAACTTCTTCAGAAGGTCTTTACCGGTTTTGCCTTTGGCTTTGTCATCCCTAATCTCGGCATCCCAGGCCACAGCATAGTCCACCTCTTCATTTAACATATCCTTTACTGTTATTACCACCGGTTCTCCTTCGGCATGACGTAAATAACTGGCATAAGTGTCCCGCTGCACCGGTGAAAAGCTTCTTCTTTCCAGCAACTCCAGATAGGCCAGTTTTTTCTGGCTGTCCAAAATACCCGCTACCCGGTAATTGACAACCTGTTGCAAGGGTACGGGATGCCCCTGCCAGTAGGCCGGACAGCCGGCTGCGGCCGTTATTTTTTGCGTCCCCTTGAGAGAATTAATTTGTATTTCCAGGCCGTTTTTCCCCGGGGCAACCGCCGCTACCCAGCCTTCAACCTTTCTTTTGGCATCTGTTTTCAGCCACCCCTGGTCGTAAAGCTTGGCCAGCAAGGCAGCCATTTCTCCCCGGGAAACCTGATGTTGGGGGCGAAAGGTACCATCCGGGAAACCGGACATAATGCCCTGGCTGACCACCGCCCGGACCGCCGGCAGATAAGCCGGCGGTATGGCCTGGCTGTCGGTGAAGGCAACCCCGCCGCCGTCTACGGGCGGCAAATATAGCGCACTGGCCAGGAGAACGGCCAGCTGTCCCCGGTTGACGGGGCGATCGTGGCGAAACTGCTGCAGCAGGTCAGCCGGCAGAAAATTCTGTTGCACCGCAAAATTTATGTAGTTTTGTCCCTGGGGCACCGCATAAAGGGCGCTTGCCTGTTTAGTTTGTTTTAATTTGGCTATTTGTTCCCCAAAACCGGCCGCCTGCAAAACTTTCTGAACGGCTTCCAGCAAAGTGAGCGGTTGTTGGGGACGAAACGTATGGTCAGGAAACCCCTGGTCATAACCAAGGGCTGTGACTTTTTCAATGGACTGCCTGGCCCAGTGTCCTTTAATATCTGTAAAATCGGCTGTGCTTACCTGGTTGCTGGCCGCCCAACCGGCTGCTGGCAGCAACAGCATTATCAGCAGACCGGCGGCATACCGCAGCAGTTGGAAAATACCCATAAATTACCGCTCCTTGTTAACGTCAATAAATTTTATCAGCACACCCTTGTCGGTGGCCAGTAAGACAGCTCCGTCCGGCAGCATAACGGGCGCCATTTTAATGGCATCCTTTTCATCTTTGCCGGTATCTATCATTATGCCGCCATCTTTATGTAAAGTCTGGCCGGTGGTCTTGTCAATTTCCTTTTCCCAGATTAAACGTCCGGCAGTGTTGATACAAAACAGCCGGCCATCCGAACTGCCGGCATACAACCGCCCGTTCAGGTTATCAACCGCAATCCCTGATACCAGGTTGATCAGCGGCAAGTCCCATTTAAGAGTACCGTCTGTGGCAGCGAGCGCAAATACTTTATGTTGACCGGTAAAGTACAGGGTGTTATCCGCCCCGAAGGCGGGTTTTGTTAAATCGTCTGACCTGACCGAATAAGTCCATTGTTCCTTGCCGGTGCGGCGATCCAGGCACATTATTTTGGCCGCCGTGTTTCTCTCCAGGCGGGCCGGGTTAGTTACAACGTACAAATTCCCCGCCGGCCCAAAGGACAAGTGGATGTTCTTCAGCTCCCCCAAACCCCGGTGCCACAGGCGGTTTCCCCTGGCATCCAGGGCCCGCAAGCTGTAGCCGGTGTTCTTATCCCCGCTGCAAACATAAACCGCCTCGCTGTCCCCCAGGGCAGCCACCACATTTTTTTCGTCTGAAAAACGCCACTTAAAGTTTTTCTTGGGTTCCAGGGCATACAGGCCATCCGCCACGCCCAGGTAAACCAAACCGTTGGGGCCGGCGGTCACCACGCCGCTGCTTTTGCTTCCCTTAGGTTTGGACAAAATACGGTAAAGCCAGGTAAGACTGCCGTTGGGCTTCATTTGCTGCATGCCGTCGGTACCCACCGCATAAACCGTCCCGTTGTCCACCAGCAGGGGCTCGGTTATTTTGCCGCTCAGTTCCAGCTTGCGTTCCCAAAGTTTCGACCCATTGCCCAAATCATAACAAATAATTTTATTGCCCGCCGGAACATACAACAACCCGTTAGCCGTCACTGTCACATCCGCCGACAATTTGCCAGCTTTTTGTTGCTGCCAGACAAACCGGCCATAGGGGTATACGGTATAACCGGCTTCCGCCGGCCAGGCTGACATCATTAAGTAAAAGACTGCTAACAAGAAACAAAATCTCACTTCATCACCCCTCAGACTGTTACTTCTTTAGTTGCCCGGAAATTCCTTCATTAATTAGTGATATCGTCTTTAGCCTGGCAAATCTTGAGGTAAAAGGGAGTGTAATTAAAAAGGACAAAGGCACCTTAGCGGTGCCTCCAGAGTGTCGACAAACATTGCCGGTGGTTTATGATCCCCTTTGGCTCCGGTCTACGCACCGACAGCGCTATGATTCGCTACGATCGCCATTGGGGCCGCCTCAAACGGGCCCTCCTGGCCCGGTTGTCAATGATTAATTTTCATTATGCTTCAACAACGCAATAAACTCTGCCTCATTAAGGATGGCAATGCCCAACTGCCGGGCTTTCTCGTACTTGGAGCCGGGATTTTCACCCACCACCAGATAATCAGTTTTTTTACTGACACTGCCGGCTACTTTGCCGCCCAGTTGTTCAATGGCCGCTTGGGCAGCCTGGCGTGAAAAAGCCGCCAGGGTACCGGTCACCACAAAGGTTTTGCCCGCCAGGGGCAGTTCAGCCGGGTTTGGCTGCCCTGCTTCCTGCATGTTGACGCCTGCCTCGGCCAGCCGCTCAACCAGCCGCCGGTGGTCCGGCCGGGCAAAATAATCCACCACGCTTTCAGCAATCTTAGGACCGATTTCCGGGATAACGGTTAAATCTTCGAAGGTTGCGTTCATTATAGCCGTCAGGGAGCCAAAATGCTGCGCTAAAACTTTCGCGGCCCGCTCGCCCACATGGCGAATCCCCAGGGCAAACAGCAGCCGGGCCAGCGAATTGCTTTTGCTGGCCTCAATGGCCTGCAGCAGGTTATGGGAGGAGCGGGCTCCCATACGTTCCAGCTTGATTAAATCTTCATAGCGTAAACTGTATAAATCCGCCGCATCCCGCACCAGGCCGGCTTTAATTAATTGGGTAACGATGCTTTCCCCCAGACCGGCAATATCCATGGCGCCCCGGGACACAAAATGGATGATGCCTTCCCGGGCTATGGCCGGACAATACCGGTTGGTACAACGGTGGGCAGCCTCCCCGGCTGCTCTTGTCACAGGAGCACCGCATGCCGGGCAGGTAGCGGGCATGGTAAAAACCTTTTCTTTACCGTTCCTTTGTTCAGGAAAAACTTGCACCACTTCCGGGATAATATCACCGGCCTTTTGTACCAGGGCTTTATCGCCAATCCGAATATCCTTCTGGCGAATTACATCTTCGTTATGCAAAGTTGCTTTACTGACTGTGGTGCCGGCCAGTTGAACAGGTTCTAAAACAGCTGTCGGTGTCAACACCCCGGTTCGTCCTACCCTGACGATAATGTCCTTAATGGTGCTTACCGCCTGTTCCGCCGGGAATTTATAGGCAATGGCCCAGCGGGGACTTTTCAGGGTGGCCCCCAGCCGCTGCTGCTGATCCAGAGAATTAACCTTTATCACCAGACCGTCTATGGCATAAGGCAGTTGAAACCTTTTTTCCTGCCACTTGGCACAATAATCAATAACCTGCTCGATATCCCGGCACACCCGGTAATGTTCATTAACCCGCAGTCCCAGCTGCCGCAGCCAGGTCAGGCCGGCCGCGTGGCTCGATATTTGGCGGCCCTCCAGGTGGCCGATGGCATACATATAAATGCTAAGCTGGCGGGCCGCCGTCACTGCCGGGTCCAGCTGCCGCAGGCTGCCTGCCGCAGCGTTGCGGGGATTGGCAAACAGCGGTTCCCCGGCCTCTTGGCGGGCTTCATTAAGGCGGCTGAAGGAATCCTTGGGCATATAAGCCTCGCCCCGCACTTCTAAAAAGGGTACCGCTTCCTTTAAACGAAGGGGGATGGCTTTGATGGTACGCAGGTTAGCGGTGATATCTTCGCCCTGCGCGCCGTCGCCCCGGGTAGCTCCCCGCACCAGCAGCCCGTTCTCATAGGTTAAGGAGATGGCTAACCCGTCAATTTTCAGCTCAACCACATATTCCACCGGCTCGCCGGGCAGGTTGCCGCACACCCGGCGGTCAAACTCCCGCAAATCAGCCTCACTGAAAGCGTTAGCCAGGCTTAGCATGGGCACCCGGTGGGGTACCGACTGAAATCCCTGCTGCACCTGCCCTCCCACCCGTTGGGTCGGCGAATCAGGCGTCACCAGTGACGGATATTCCGCCTCCAACCGGATCAATTCCTGCATTAACCGGTCGTATTGGTCATCCGTAATAACAGGCCGGTCCAATACATAGTATAGGTAATTGTGGTGTTCTATCTCCCGTCGCAAAGCCTCTGCTCTGGCCTTAATTTCCGGGCTAACCATAATGACTTGCCTCCTTAATTTAAATCGAAAACCGTCCCCGACCGGAACTTGCCGTTAAAAGCCGCCCCGGGCAATCAATTGCGCTGCATATTTAATAATTAAGGCGGCTGGTACAAAAAACAGCTGCGCCAGTATCGTGCCCAGCAAGCGGGTAAGAGCCAGGTAAAAGCACATTTGCTTAATATCCTGCTCCGGCCTTTCTCCCCGCAGAGCCTGGTCAGTAATGCCGGCAGCCGTAGGATCCACCACCGTGGCAAATAAAACGGTGGCAATACCGTTAATGATGCCGGATAAAAAAGCTGCCGTAGAACGAAATTCGGGATATAAGGCACCGGCATAAATGGCTGACAGCACCGCTGTGGTATATATGCCGGTAACCAGCACATTAAGCACCAGAAATTTTTTGGGAATGTTAATTTTTTGTCGAAGGGCCTGCAGAAAAAACTGCCGGTTGGGTATGCGCACAGCCTGCCTGACCTGGCTGGCCGCTTTGACCGGCGAAAACAGCAGCAACCCGATCATTTTGGGTACCGACCGCACCTGATCAAACAAATATATACCCTTGGTAAAGAAGGTAATAAAAGTGGGGATAAATAAGCCTCCCACCAGGGTACCCAAAGTCGCCCCTAAAATTACCGTCCGCACCTGCACATTCAGATGCGCCAGTTCCTGACGGTAGGCCACCGATTGCAGCAACGCCGCTCCGCTGCCTGCCGCCTCCGTGCCGCGCTGGATAGCGTGCTCAATAATTGATGAAAGTAACGGCGCCTGCAACATATTGGCGGTTTGTGCAATCAAAAATATTACATTAAAAAGTGAATAGGCGGTGGCCAGCCGCCCGGTTATTACCCCGGCGGGACGCACAGCGTAAATCAAGGTATTAATCAAGTGTATCACGGCGGTTAATACCACCACTGCCATTAAGCGGTCCATTATTTTCCTCCGCCTTTAGTGTTGCCCGTTTAAACCTTTTCTAATGGCGCATATTGAGCGATTAAGGTTTTTAAACCCTGCTCCGGGAAAGCCACGGTCAGTTCGGCATCCCCGCCTTCGCCGGACACTTTTACAATCACGCCTTCGCCCCATTTACGATGACGCACCCGGTCTCCCAGCAAAAAGGTGCCGGCTTGTGCCGCAGTTTTGGTTGCCCCGGCAGCTTGACTGCCCCAACCGGTTACAGAGTCTTGCTTGCCGGGTAAAGGTTTGGCGGCATCCGTCAGCTCACCGGGAATCTCCTCCAGGAACCGGGAGCGGGGATTCATATTGGTTCGCCCAAAAAGTGTTCTTTCCCAGCAGTGGGTTAAGTAAAGCTGTTCTTCCGCCCTGGTAATGCCCACATAAGCCAGCCGGCGCTCTTCTTCCATCTCGGACTGGTCAACCAAAGCCCGGCTGTGGGGAAAAACCCCTTCTTCCATACCGGTTAAAAAAACCACCGGGAATTCTAAACCTTTGGCACTGTGCAGGGTCATCAGCACCACCTGGTCTGCTTCCGGATCATGCCTGTCCAGGTCGGTAACCAGTGAAATATTGGCAAGAAAATCCACCAGACCGGCCGCTTCCCCTTGCTGCTGATCAAATTCCTTCGTCACTGTGAGAAATTCCTGCAAGTTTTCCAGCCGCGTCCTGGCTTCTACTGTATCCTCAGCAGTCAATTCGGCCCGGTAGCCGGTACTGTTAAGGACTTCTTCGGTTATTTCTGTCACTGAAAGGAAGGTGGCTTGTTTGGCCAGATTATCCAACAGGTCAGCCAGCAGCCGGCATTGGCTGCGTGCTTTCGCCGGCACACCCGGAATTTCCTCCACCGCGGTCAGCGCCTGCAGCAGGCTCAACCCTTGTGCCAGGGCGTAGGCGGTGATTTTCTCCAGGGAAGCAGCCCCGATGCCGCGCTTGGGAACGTTAATAATGCGCAGCAGGCTCTGGCTGTCGGCCGGGTTTACCAGCAACCTTAAATAAGCCAGTAAGTCCTTAATTTCCTTCCGGTCATAGAACCTGGCTCCCCCAAAAACAGTATAGGGAATACCCTGGCGCAGGAAAACTTCTTCAAAAACCCGGGATTGGGCATTGGTGCGATAAAGCACGGCCATCTCCCGGTAATTGCGGCGACCGCTGAAATGCAAATCTTTAATGCGGTCCGCAATAAAATAGGCCTCCAGCCGCTCGTTCTCCGCCCGGAAAACATGAATAAGGTCACCTTTTCCTTTAGCGGTCCAGAGTTTCAGTTCTTTCGCCTCGCTGTTATTTTTAATGACAGCGTTGGCAGCTTCCAAAATGTTGCCTGTGGAGCGGTAATTTTGTTCCAGTTTAACCACCCGGGCCTCCGGATAATCCCGCTCAAAGCTCAAAATATTGTTGATATCCGCCCCCCGCCACTTGTAGATAGATTGGTTGGGATCTCCCACCACACAGATATTGCGGTGTTGCGCCGCCAGCAGGGTTACCAGCACATACTGGGCATGGTTGGTATCCTGGTACTCGTCCACCAAAATATATTTAAATTTAGTCTGGTAATAGCCCAGCACATGCGGATGTTCCTTAAACAGCCGCACCGTTAGCATCAGCAAATCGTCAAAATCCACTGCATTGTTTTTATACAGCTTTTCCTGATACAAGCGGTAGACCCGCCCGGCCACTTGTTCAAAAAAGTCGTAGGCCTGACGATCATACTGTTCCGGCGTCAACAACCGGTTTTTAGCCCCTGAAATAACCCCCAGCAGACTTCGGGGCTGAAAACGCTTTTCATCAATTTGCAGTTCCTTAAGGCACTCTTTGATTAGTGTCTGCTGGTCAGCATCGTCGTAAATGGAAAAGTTGGCACCGTAGCCCAGGGCTTGAATTTCCCTTCTGAGAATACGCAGGCAAGCGCTGTGAAAGGTAGTTACCCACAAATCCCTGGCTGCCTGCGGCACTAAGGTTTCCACCCGGGTTCTCATTTCGGCCGCTGCTTTATTGGTAAAGGTGATTGCCAAAATGTTGTAAGGCGGCACCCCCTGGCTTAAAATATAGGCAATCCGGTGGGTAAGTACCCTTGTCTTACCTGAGCCGGCCCCGGCCAGCACCAGCAGGGGGCCTTCTGTATGCTGCACCGCCGCTGCCTGGGCAGGATTCAGATTCGCTGCTATGTCCATAAATTCCTCCGTTTGCTAGTGGTTATCAAAAAACACACTACATTATATCACATGGCCGGTGTTAATTAGCATAATTTTATTGCTGACCCGTCCCAGCCAAACACTAAGCAAAAGAGAATGTTCTTCAACCGGATGAACATTCTCCTCGGTACGCAGAAAAAACTTGTCCTTCCTGTTAGTTATTATTATAACACAACCGGGGTTTGCTACCGGCAGTTACCAAAAAACAGCAACAAAAAAGCAGGGGCACATGATTGCCCCTGCCCAACCCCTATTTTTTTCTGCCGGCCAGTTCCTGATAAACAGCCGCCGGCTCCACGCCCTGGTGGGCCAGCAAAACCAGCAGGTGGTAAAGCAAGTCAGCCGTTTCATAAGTTAGTTCAGCACGGCTGTTTTTGGCGCCAATAATTACCTCGGCACATTCTTCACCGACTTTTTTACAAATCTTATCAATCCCTTTTTCAAACAAATAAGTGGTGTAGGAATCAGCCGGCCGCTCGGCTTTACGGCTTAAAATTAACCGGTATAACTCATCCAGTACGGATGACCCCGCGGGCGCCTGCGGGGGCCGGTTGCCATAAACCAGGGCCGGATCAAATAGCTTGTCGCCTTCCACAACCACCATACCATCAGGCTTAACTTTATTATGAAAACAGGAACTGTAGCCCTCGTGGCAGGCCGCACCGCCTGCCTGCTCCACCAGCAGCAGCAGGGTATCGGCATCGCAGTCATAATAAAAGCCCTTCAATTTTTGCACATGCCCGGAGGTTTCTCCCTTTTTCCACAACCTTTGCCGGCTGCGGCTATAAAACCACACCTCCCCGGTAACCAGGGTTTTTTCCACTGCCTCCCGGTTCATCCAGGCCAGCATCAATACCTCTTTACCGGCTGCCTCTTGTACAATGGCGGGTATTAACCCCGCTTCGTTAAACTTGAGGGTATCTATAATAAACTTCATAATTTATATCACCAGCTTTTCTTTCATCCGAGTAATTTCTGCATCGCCGCCTTTACAAGCGAACGGGGATACCCAGTTGTTTAAGGTATTCTTTGGTTTGCCGGATGGTATAGGTGCCAAAGTGGAAGACAGAAGCGGCCAGAGCAGCATCCGCCAAGCCTTCGGTAAAACCCTGGGCGATGTGTGCCAGGGTACCGACGCCGCCGGAAGCAATGACCGGAATTTTTACCTGCCGGGCCACGGTACGGGTTAAGGCCAGATCAAAGCCTTCCTTGGTGCCATCCCGGTCCATGCTGGTGAGCAGTATTTCACCGGCACCCAGCTCCTCTGCTTTAACCGCCCAGGCCACCGCATCCAGACCGGTGGGGGTACGGCCGCCGTTGATGTAAACCTCCCAGCGATCCGGTGCCACCTGCCTGGCGTCAATAGCCACCACTATGCACTGGCTGCCGAATTTATGGGCCCCCTCGGCAATAACCCGGGGATTTTTGATGGCTGCCGTATTAACTGCAATCTTATCGGCGCCCGCCTGCAACATCAACCGCATGTCCTCCACCGTGCGGATACCGCCCCCCACCGTAAAGGGAATAAATACTTCCTCGGCGGTTCGCCGCACCACCTCCAGCATAGTGGCCCGGCCGTCGGCAGAAGCAGTAATATCCAAAAAAACCAGCTCATCGGCCCCTTCCCGATCGTAAAGAGCAGCCAGTTCCACCGGGTCACCGGCGTCCCGCAGGTTAACAAAATTCGTTCCCTTAACCACCCTGCCGTCAGTTACATCCAAACAGGGGATAATTCTTTTCATTAACATAGGCCTCTCTCCCCCCGGGCTATAGCCAGTGCTTCCGGCAATTTAACCGCCCCGGTATAAAGGGCTTTACCCAGAACAGCACCTTCCACCCCGTCAGCCTCCAGGTCTTTCAATGCTCTGATATCAGCCAGGGAAGACACGCCGCCGGAGGCAATTACCTGCAGGCCGCTGTCTTTGGCCAACCGGCCGGTGGCAGCCAGGTTGGGGCCGCTCAGCCTGCCGTCCCGCCGGATGTCGGTAAACACTATACGCTCTATGCCCAGTTCTTTAACTTCTAAGGCCAGTTCCAGGGCTGTTTTTTGCACCGTTTTGCCCCACCCTTGGATAGCAACCAGACCGTCCCGGGCATCAATCCCCACCAGTACCCGCTGCCCGTACCGGCGGCAGGCCTCTGCCACCAGGGCCGGCTGCAACACGGCCGCACTGCCCAGGATGACCCGGTTAACTCCCAGGGTAAGCAGCTCGTCAATGGTCTCTACATCCCGGATGCCGCCGCCCACCTGTACCGGCACCTGAACAGCCCGGACAATATCAGCAATAGCCTGCCGGTTGCGCGGTTGCCCGGCAAAAGCACCGTCCAGATCCACCACATGAATAAATTCAGCCCCCTGTTCCTGCCAGGTGCGGGCAATGCCGGCAGGATCATGGGAATAAACGGTGGCACTCTCCATGCGGCCTTCAATTAATCTAACACAACGGCCTTCTTTTATATCTATGGCAGGAAACAAAATCATGCCCTCACCGTCTTTCCAAAGTTTTCGAGTATGCGCAGCCCCAGGGTACTGCTCTTTTCCGGGTGGAATTGAATACCATAAACATTTTGCCGGCCCACCACCGCGGCAAAGGTAAGGCCGTAATCGGCGGAAGCAATAACCAGCCGGGGATCTGCCGGCTCAACATAATAGGAATGGACAAAGTAAAAGGCTGACCGGTCAGGAATACCCTCCATAAGCGGTGAGGCATTGGTGACACTCACCTGGTTCCAGCCCATGTGCGGCACTTTCAACTCCCCTTCGGGAAAACGCTTCACCGTACCGGGAAAGATGCCCAATCCCCGGTGATGGCCGAACTCCTCGCTGGATTCAAACAGCAGCTGCAGCCCCAGGCAAATTCCCAAAAACGGTCTGCCCGCCGCCACCACCCGGTGAATGGCCTCAACCATACCGGCAGACTGCAAATTGGCCATGGCATCCCGAAAAGCCCCCACACCGGGCAACACCACGGCCCGGGCGGCTGCAACCGCTGCCGGGTCACGGACAATTTCGGCCTGACATCCCACCCGTTGAAATGCTTTTTGGACACTGCGCAAATTTCCCATGCCGTAATCAATCACAGCAATCACTTTTACAGCACCCCCTTGGTGGAAGGTATATCAGTCAGCCGTCCATCCCTGGCCGCTGCCTGGCGCAAAGCCCGCCCCAGCGCTTTAAAAGCCGCTTCAATGATGTGGTGGGTATTGCGTCCGCTGAGCAATCTTATATGCAGGGTGATACCGCTGTTGAGAGCAAAGGCCCGCATAAATTCTTCCACCAGTTCCGTATCAAAATTGCCCACCCGGGCTGCCGGCAGCGGCAGGTCGATAGCCAAATGGCCCCGGCCGCTGATATCCGTTACTGCCAGCACCAGTGCTTCATCCATGGGTACCAGGGCATGGCCGTAGCGGTTGATACCTTGTTTATCGCCCAGTGCCTGCCGGACGGCCATGCCCAAGGTAATGCCGATGTCTTCCACCGTATGGTGATCGTCAATATGAGTATCACCGGTTGCCCGGACAGTCAGGTCCAGGGCACCGTGTTTGGCCAGCAAACTAAGCATATGTTCCAAAAAGCCAACACCGGTTTGCAGCCGGTAATCTCCTGTACCGTCCAGTGAAACAAACACTTCGATATCGGTTTCGCCGGTGCGGCGTGCCACCCGGCCCTGCCGCTGGGTCATCGACTATCCCTCCCCGCTGCCTGCAGCACTTTCGCCAGTGCCTGTAAAAACAGTTCATTTTCCTTCGGCCGGCCTACAGTTACCCGCAGAAAACCGGGCAGTTCCGGCCCTCCCAGCTTGCGGATTAAAATACCTTGCTGCAGTAATCCTTGATGAATGGTTTTGCTTTCAAAATTGGTGCGAAATAATATAAAGTTGGCTGCCGAGGGATAGGCTGTAACCCCCTCGATATTTTGCAGCCCCTGCCAGAGTATCTGCCGCTCTTGTAAAATAGCCTGAATTTGCTCCTGAAACAGTGCCGTATGCTGCAATACCAGCCGGGCCGCCGCCTGGGAAAAAGCATTTAAATTAAAGGGCTGTTTGACTTTTTTAATTTGTCTTAAAACATCCGCATGAGCCAGCAGGTAACCAACCCGCAGCCCCGCCAGGGCAAAGGCCTTAGAAAAAGTTCGCAGGATAATCAAATTCGGGTAGCGGTTTAACAAAGGCGCACAATCGGCCCCGCCAAATTCCAAATAGGCCTGATCTGCCACCACCAGGCAGTTGACCTGCTGCAGCAAGCTTTCAATTTCCTCCAGGGAAGAAGCATTGCCGGTGGGGTTATTGGGCGAGCAAAGAAAAATAACCCGGCTGTCCCGCTGTCTGGCATAACACACCAGGGCGGGCAAATCCACAGAAAAATCGCCGCGGCGGGGCACCGGTATGGGTTTGGCCCCGGCCACCAGGGAGTGAATTTTATACATGGAAAAGGTTGGATTAGTAATCAGCACCCTTCCGCCGGTGCCGAAAGTTAACAAAATATTTAATATTAATTCGTCAGAACCGTTGCCCACCATTACCTGTTCCGGCGTTACCCCGGCATAGGCCGCAATATCCCGGCGCAGTTCAACCGCTTCCCCGTCCGGATAACGGCTTAACAAATCACCGGCTGCCAGTTGCCCGATTTGGCGGGACACTTCGTCCGGAAAGGGGTAAGGGTTTTCATTGGCATCCAGCTTAATGACATCCGGAAAGACATGGGCGTCATAGGGAATTAACTTGTCCAGCCCGTCCCGCACCAGGTTAGCAAGATTAAAGGCTTCACGCAACCCGATCACTTCCTTCATTATCTATCTGTCACACCCGCCGACCTAAAAACTACACATTATCCTTAAGACGTATCCTGACAGCGTTAGCGTGGGCGGCCAGCCCCTCCGTTTCTGCCAGCCTGACAATATGCGGCCCCAGCTTGTTTAAACTTTCTTTGGAAAAGGCAATTACGCTGCACTTCTTCAGGAAGGTGTCTACATTTAAGGGGGAATAAAAGCGCGCCGTACCGCCGGTGGGCAGCACATGATTGGGGCCCGCCAGATAATCCCCTACCGGCTCGGGGGAATAGTGGCCCAGGAAAACCGCCCCGGCATGGCGGATCCGACCCAGCTGTTGAAAGGGTTCCTCCACCAGCAGTTCCAGGTGCTCGGGAGCAAAATCATTGGCCAGCGCCAAAGACTCGTCCAGGCTGCCGGTTAGGATGATGGCGCTGTGGTTGGCCAGCGACTGCCGGGCTATCTCCTGCCGGGGCAACCGGCTGACCTGGTGAGCCAGTTCCTGGCTGACGGCCTGGGCCAGCGCCCGGTCGTGAGTAATTAAGACAGCGGCTGCCAGAGTGTCGTGTTCTGCCTGGGACAGCAGGTCCGCCGCGGCATAGGCCGGATTGGCGGAACCATCCGCGACCACCAGGATTTCACTGGGCCCCGCCAGCATGTCAATATCCACCTGGCCGTACACCATCCGTTTAGCCAGTGTTACATAAATATTGCCCGGCCCCGTAATTTTATCCACCCGGGCGATGGTTGAGGTGCCGTAAGCCAGGGCAGCAATGGCCTGGGCGCCGCCTGCTTTATAGATTTCGTCTACCCCGGCTTCTGCGGCGGCCACCAGGGTATAAGGATTTACCCGGCCATCAGCCGCCGGCGGGGTTACCATCACCACCTGGGGCACCCCCGCCACTTTGGCCGGCACGGCATTCATCAGAACCGAAGATGGGTAAGAGGCAGTGCCGCCCGGAACATAAATGCCCACCCGCTCCAGTGGTAAAATCAACTGACCCAGCACAGCACCGTCCCGGTCAGGCTGAAACCAGGAGCGGGACAGCTGTTGCCGGTGATAGGCGGCTATCCGCTCTTTGGCCAGTTGCAGCGAAGCAAGCACCTGCCGGTCAACCTGCCGGTAGGCCTGCTCAATTTCTTCCCGGCTAACTTTTAATTGAGCCGGGCTTATATCAGCCTGGTCAAACTGTTTGGTGAACCGGCATAACGCCTCGTCGCCCCCTTGACGCACTTCCTCCACAATGGCGGCCACACGCTGCGCCAGCGCTGCCTGGTGGGCTGTGCGGCCGGCAAATAAAGCCTCAATGGCCTGCCGGTCCTGGGCATTGATAATTTTAATGACTGCCATGGGTATAAGCCTCCTCTACCACCTGACGCAATCTTTCCACCAAAGGGTTGATCCTTTCGTTTTTCAGCCGATGGCTGACCCGGTTGGCAATTAACCGGGTGGTCGAGCTCAACACATCTGCAATGGGTACCAACTTATTTTCCCGCAGGGTACGGCCGGTAGAAACCAGATCGACAATCATTTCAGCCAATCCTACAATGGGCGCCAGCTCAATATTGCCGTGCAGCTTGATAATTTCCATTTGCATACCCTGCCGACGGAAAAATTCTTCCGCAATGCGGGGGAATTTGGTGGCCACACGGGTCTGGTTCCAAAAAGCAAGGTTTGTTTCTTTGCCCTCCGGCACTGCCACTACAAACCGGCAGCCGCCAAACTGCAAGTCTAACAGCTCATAAACGTCCTTATGCTGCTCCACAATGGTATCTTTACCCACCAAGCCAAGATCCGCCGCACCGTATTCCACATAGGTGGGAATGTCGGTGGGCCGGCAAATAATAAAGCGGACGACATCCTCTGCCGAGTACAGCAGCAGCTGCCGCCCGGGCTCTTTAATCCCCTCTGTGTTTAACCCTGCTAATCCCAATAATTTTACGGACTCTTGATAGAGAGTCCCTTTGGGCAGAGCAATGGTTAACAGCTCCCTGGCCGCCACCAAATAAACCACCTCTTTAACTTGTTAAATTACTAATATAATATTATGTTAAATTGATAGCAAGGTGGTGTCAAGTACTAATTTAACAAAAAAGGCCGGCGTACCGGCACATGGTAGTCAAAAACATATTTAAGGGGTTGAGGCCAATTCCTGGCTGGTCCCGTCCGCAAAGCAGTAGATCACCCGGCCGGCCCCCAGGCTTCTGGCTTCCGCTCTGGCCCGGGCGGGAGCATATTCAAATAAAGCGGTGGCTACCTTGAGCCCCTGCTTTCTTAGTGCCTGGGCCGTTTGCAGGGCCTGGGCCATACTGCCGTTTTCCCAGGCCACCAGCACATCGGTGACCGGTTCTGCCGGCGGCCCCTGCAGCCTTTCCAGCGCCACCAGCACCCGTTCCAAGTTGACGGCAAAACCGGTCGCCGGCATAGGATAGCCGAAGTGAGCCAGCAGCTGGTTATACCTGCCGCCGCCGCAGATGGGAAATCCCATGGCCACGGTATAGCCTTCGAAAACCAGACCGGTGTAATAGTCTAACCCCCGCAGCAGCCCTAAATCAAGGGTGATATGGCCGGCCAGGCCGTAACAGGTGAGGCCCTGGTACAGTTGCCGCAGGTTCTCGACGGCATCGGCCGCCGGCCCCTCCTGGGCCAGTTCGGCTGCCTTATCCAGCACCGCCGGCCCGCCCCGCAGTTCAATAAGATCCAGCGCCCGTCTGGCTTCTTCCGGGGTGGCCGCATGGGAGGCCAGAAATTTTTCGACTTTGACAAAATCTTTATTGCCCAGGGCATCTTTAAGCTCTTGCGCCACTTCTTTAGGCAGTCCCAACTGTTTTACCAACCCGTGAAAGATACCCACATGGCCGATGCTGATTTGGAAATCGCCCAGGCCGCTTTGCCTGAGGTACTCAGTTACCAGTGCCACCACTTCGGCATCTGCCTCGGGCGAAGAAGCTCCCAACAGCTCCACGCCGGCCTGGCAGAATTCCCGCTGCCTGCCCACCTGGGGTTGCTCGTAGTTAAATACATTGGCCAGATAAAACAACCGTAAGGGCGGCGCAATACCTTTCATGCGGGTAGCCACCAGGCGGGCAATGGGTCTGGTCATATCCGGCCGCAACGCCATCAGGTGTCCCTGCCGGTCGAGAAATTTAAAAAATTTATCCTCCTGTATTTCCTCCGAAGCAAGGTTCTCAATATATTCAAAGGAGGGGGTAACCACCTCCCGGTAACCCCAGCCAGTCACCAAATCGCAAAATGCTTCCTTTAAGTTGCGCAGCCGGTGAGCTTCCGCCGGCAACATATCTCTTACCCCCGGAGCTAATCGTCCGAATCTACTGGATGTCATTGTTTCACCTCGTAATTGAATGTTTAGCCTTATTCTTCCTTTAACGGACCGGGATCCGGCAGCCGTGACAGCACCAGCTTGTAGCCGTCGGCACCGTAATTTAAACAGCGTTTAACACGGCTGATGGTGGCCGTGCTGGCACCCGTTTTGCCGGCAATTTCGCCGTAGGTACGGTTGGCCTCCAGCATTTTTGCCACTTCTAACCTTTGGGCCAGGGAGCGCAACTCTGAAACCGTACAAATATCTTCAAAAAAGCGGTAGCACTCATCAATGTCCTGCAAGGTAAGAATTGCTTCAAACAGGCGGTCATTAAGTTTATCCCGCAACTTTCCGGTGTATGCCAAGCAAATCTCCCTCCCGTATAGCTACTATTATGACCAGGAAAAGCCTGCATCATTTTTCTAATATCACTTTTCGACGTTAAAACGTTAAATCCTTTATTATTTATTGCTGCGCAGAAAGAAAAAGAGAGGGCTTCATGCCCTCTCAGAGTGTTGCCAAACATTATCGGTGGTTTATGATCCCCTTTGGCTCCGGTCTACGCACCGACAGCACTATGATTCGCTCCGGTCGCCATTGGGGTCGCCTCAAACGGGCCATCCTGGCCCGGTTCGGCTGGCGCCCACGTCCTGTGGGCGCCACCCCAATGGCTCCTTTCGCTCATCAAGTGCTGTTACCGGTGCTTCGACAAGTCGCCGACAGGGGATCATAAAACCACCTCACTTTGTTTTGCAACCTTTGTCTAAAGGTCGCGAGGGCTTCATGCCCTCTCAACTTAAGACTGGATTTTAGGAAAGATCCGCTGCCTGCGGCCTCAACGATTACCTGTTAACTGCCTTTTGCCCGATATCCGTACGGTAATGGGCGCCGGCAAATTCAATGGCCGCTACGCCCTGGTAAGCCCGGCGGATGGCCTCCGGGATATCCCGCCCCAGGGCGGTTACCCCCAGCACCCGGCCGCCGTTGGTAACAATTTTACCGTCCCGCCGGGCGGTGCCGGCATGGAATACTTGTACACCGTCCGGCACCCGCTCCAGGCCTTTGATCGCCTGGCCGGTTTCGTATTTGCCGGGATAGCCGCCGGCGGCCATCACCACACAAACGGCCGCTCCCTCTTGCCAGACAATGGGCTGCCGGGCCAGGCGTCCTTCCAATACGGCTTCAATAATATCCACCAGGTCTGTTTTCAGTAAAGCCAGCACCGGCTGGGTTTCGGGGTCGCCAAACCGGGCATTGAATTCCAACACCTTCGGCCCCTCCGGGGTTACCATCAGGCCGGCATACAAAACCCCCCGGTAATGCCTGCCCTCGGCGGCCATAGCCCGTACGGTGGGATAAAGTATATCCTTTAACACTTTATCCGCCAGTTCCGGCGTATATACCGGCGCCGGGGCATATGCTCCCATACCGCCGGTATTGGGACCGGTATCCTGGTCGCCCGCCCGTTTGTGATCCTGGGCCGCCACCATGGGCACAACCGTTTCACCGTCCACAAAGGCCAGTACGCTGACCTCTTCACCCTGTAAATATTCCTCAATAACCACCTTATCACCGGCTCGCCCGAAAGCCCGCTCGGCCATGATCATATCCACTGCCGCCAGCGCTGTTTCCAGGTCCTCCGCCACGATAACACCCTTGCCCGCGGCCAGCCCGTCGGCTTTAATAACGCAGGGCGCCCCGTATTTTTGCACATAGGCCCGGGCCTCCGCCGCATTGTCAAAAGTAGCGTAACGGGCGGTGGGGATATGATACTTGGCCATTAAATCCTTGGCCATGGCCTTGCTCCCTTCAATTTCGGCGGCCGCCCGGGAGGGACCGAATATTTTTAAGCCTTCTTTTTCAAATAAATCTACGATACCGTTGGTCAGGGGTATTTCCGGCCCCACCACCGTCAAGTCAATTTGTTCTTGTTTGGCAAAGTCCAGCAGGCCGTTTATGTCTGCCGCGGCAATGTTTACACACACAGCCAGGTTTGCCATGCCGGCATTGCCCGGTGCGCAAAAAATTTCCTTCACCCGGGGGCTTTGCCGCAATTTCCAAACCAGAGCATGTTCCCGTCCGCCGCTGCCAACCACCAGTATTTTCATGTATCCCACTCCACCCAATGAAAGTTATCTGAACATTAATGCTTGAAATGCCGCAAACCGGTAAATACCATGGCTATGCCGTGCTGGTTGCAGGCCGCCACAGACTCATCATCCCGGATGGAGCCACCCGGCTGAATGATCGCGGCAATACCTGCCCTGGCCGCCTCGTCCACCGTATCCCGGAAGGGGAAGAAGGCATCACTGGCCAGCACAGCACCTTTAGCCTGGGAACCTGCCTGGGCCAGGGCAATGCGGGCTGCGCCCACCCGGTTCATTTGCCCGGCCCCCACACCGATAATCCGGCCGTCTTTTGCCAGTACGATGGCGTTAGACTTGACATGTTTCACCACCGTCATGGCAAACAACAGGTCTTTTATTTCATGATCCGCCGGCCGGCGTTCAGTCGCCACCTGCAGCCGGTCCGGCGCGGCCGCTGCCCGGTCGGCCTGCTGCACCAGCAGCCCGCCGTTAACCTTTCTTACTTCCAGCAGATCTGTGGTTTGCCCGCTTAACGGTCCCGTCTTAAGCAGCCGCAGGTTTGCTTTTTGCTTTAAAAGGGCCAATGCTTCGTCAGTAAAATCAGGCGCCACCACCGCTTCCAGGAAAATCTGCGCCATTTGCTCGGCAGTTGCGGCATCCACCTGCCGGTTGCAGGCAACAATACCGCCAAAGGCGGAAACCGGGTCGGCTGCCAGCGCTTTTTGGTAAGCGGCCGCCAGCGATTCTGCTATGGCTGCCCCGCAGGGATTGTTGTGCTTAATAATCACCGCACAGGGTTCAGGGAATTCCCGCACCAACTCCAAAGCACTGTTGGCATCCAGAATGTTGTTATAGGACAATTCCTTGCCGTGCAGCTGTTCCGCATTGGCAATGCAGGGGCCGGTTACGGCCGGGTCACGGTAAAAGGCTGCCTGCTGGTGGGGATTCTCGCCGTAACGCAAATCCTGGGATTTTACCAGCGACAGGCTGAACACCGGCGGGAAACCCGCCTGGCCCTGCAGGCCCTGCAGGTAATTGGCGATGGCTGTATCATAAGCGGCCGTATGGGCAAAGGCCTCGCCGGCCAGATCCAGGCGCAGGGTCGGGGAAAGATCACCCTCTTGCTCCAGAGCCGCCAGCACCTGGCCATAACGGGCGGGATTAACCACAATCCCCACATAGGCATGGTTTTTGGCTGCCGCCCGTACCATGGCCGGCCCACCGATATCTATATTTTCAATGGCATCCGCCAGGGTAACATCCGGCTTGGCAATGGTTTCCCGGAAGGGATAAAGGTTGACCACCACCAGGTCAATGGGGGTAATCTTGTGCTCTTTCAACTGTTCTAAATGTTCCTGGGTGCGCTGGGCCAAAATGCCGCCGTGCACCCCGGGATGCAGGGTTTTGACCCGGCCGTCCAGGATTTCCGGAAAACCGGTTACCTGGGATACATATAGCACCGGTAAGCCGGCCTCCTGCAGGGTTTTCGCCGTCCCCCCGGTGGAGACCAGCTCAATTCCCAGGGCAGCCAGCCCCCGGGCAAAGTCCACCAGACCGGTCTTGTCCGATACACTGATTAAAGCGCGCTTAATCTTCAACATGATCACGCTCCTGATCAATAAATACTTTTCTCCCCTGCACCCGCAAGCGTCCCTGGGCAAACAGCTTAACCGCCTCGGGATACAACCGGTGTTCTTGCCGGAGAATCCTGGCCGCCAGGGTATCCTCGGTATCATCGTCGTAAACCGGCACGGCTGCCTGTAAAATAATAGGCCCGGTATCAATGCCCTCGTCCACAAAATGAACCGTGCAACCGGCAATTTTTACCCCGTAGGCCAGAGCATCCCGCTGCCCGTGCAGGCCCGGAAAAGCAGGCAATAAAGCAGGATGAATGTTCATCATCCGGTTGGGAAAAGCCTGCAGCAGGGGCTCCCCCACCAGCCGCAGGTAGCCGGCCAGGCATACCAGTTGTACCCCGTAGGACTGCAGTATTTTCACCAGCTCCCTTTCATAATCGTGTTTGTTGGCAAAATCCTGCGGGTTGACATGGAAGGCCGGAATGCCTGCGGCTCGCGCCCTGTCCAGGGCATAGGCGCCGGCCTTATCGCTCAGCACCACCACCACCCGGGCCGGCACCAGGCCTTGGCGGCAGCCGTCGATAATGGCTTGTAAGTTAGAACCACGTCCCGAGGCCAGGACACCCACTCTTAGTTTTTCCATGTTTTTACTCTCCAGATTATTCATATACATACTCCACTGCCGGTTCCCCAGCCGCTGCCCGGCCAATAAGGTAAGCTGTTTCGCCCAGCCGTTGCAGTTCCTGTAATACTGCCGGCGCCTCGGCAGCCGGTACCACCAGCACCATGCCGATCCCCATGTTAAAGGTGCGCAACATTTCCGGCTCGGCCACCTGTCCAATCTGTTGAATCAAGCTGAACACCGCCGGTACCGGCCAGGCTGTGCGGTTTAATACCGCCTTTACCCCCGTGGGCAGTATGCGGGGCAGGTTTTCCGTCAAGCCGCCGCCGGTGATATGGGCCAGGCCCTTGACAGCAAACTTGTTCAGCAGGTGCAAAACAGTTTTCACATAAATGCGGGTGGGGGTCAGCAGTTCTTCACCCACTGTGCGGCCCAGCTGTGGCACATAGGTGTCCGGCCGGTAGCCTGCCACTTCCAGCAGAGCCTGGCGGGCCAGGGAATAACCGTTGCTGTGCAGGCCGGAGGAAGCCAAACCAATGATGCTGTCGCCCGCTGCAATGGTTTGACCGTCGATAATCCGGCTGCGCTCCGCCACACCTACAGCAAAACCGGCAATGTCATACTCCTCCTCGCTGTAAAAGCCCGGCATCTCGGCGGTTTCACCGCCGATTAAGGCACAGCCGGCTTGGCGACAGCCTGCGGCCACCCCGCTGACAATCTCAGCCACCCGTTCGGGCAGCAACTTGCCCACCGCCAGATAATCCAGGAAAAACAACGGTTCTGCTCCCTGGGCCAGAATATCGTTAACACACATGGCCACCGCATCAATGCCGATGGTGTTGTGAACACCCGTTAACTGGGCCACCTTTAACTTGGTGCCCACGCCATCAGTACCCGCTACCAGCACCGGTTCCTGATAGCGTCCGGCCGGTAAAGCAAACAAACCGCCAAAGCCGCCAATATCTGTCAGCACCTCCGGGCGAAAGGTACTGCGCACCGCCTGTTTCATTAAATGCACCGCCCGGTTGCCGGCCTCGATGTCTACCCCCGCACCGGCGTAGGTAAGGGGTTGTGATTGAGGCTGGGACATGACAAAACCCCCTTATTCTAAACTATACTTGCCGCTTTCCTTAGGCTTGGCTACCTCCACCGGATAGTGACCGTTAAAGCAGGCTGTGCAGAAATGATTTTGCCGGGGCGCAAAAATATCCAGCAAGCCCTCTAAACTAAGGTAATGCAGGCCGTCGGCATCAATGTTGCGGCGGATCTCTTCCAGCGGCAACTTGGCTGCAATCAACTCTTGTTCGTCCGAGGTATCAATGCCGTAATAGCAGGAGCGGCGCACCGGCGGCGAGCTGATGCACAGGTGTACCTCCCGGGCCCCCGCCTGCCGCAGCATGGCTACCAGTTTTTGGCTGGTAGTGCCCCGTACGATAGAATCGTCCACCATCACCACGCGCTTATCCTGCAGCACTTCCCGGATGGGATTTAATTTGAGCTTAACGCCTATTTCCCGCATGGCCTGGGTGGGCTGAATAAAGGTGCGGCCCACATAACGGTTTTTCATCAAACCTTCTTCAAAGGGAATGCCGGACTCCTCTGCATAACCCCTGGCTGCCGCCGTCCCGGAATCCGGTACCGCAATCACAATATCCGCCGCCACCGGATATTCCCGGGCCAGCTGCCGCCCCATTTCCCGCCGCACCAGGTTAACGTTAAAGCCGTCCAGAGTGCTGTCAGGCCTGGCAAAGTAAATATATTCAAAAATACAATGGGCCGGCTGTTGGGCTGTTAAGCCCCGGGTGACCGTCAGGCCCGACTGGTCGATGCGAATAATTTCCCCCGGTTCAATATCCCGCAGGAAGGCGGCGCCCACCGTGGTCAGGGCGCAGGACTCGGAAGCAACCACATAGGCATCCCCCAGCCGGCCCAGACACAGGGGACGGAAACCGTGAGGATCCCGGGCGGCATAGAGGGCATTTTCGGTTAGTATTAGCAGTGAATAAGCCCCTTTTACATCAATCATACATTTCATCAAGGCTTCTTCCAAACTGTTGGCGTTATAACGGGCAATCAGGTTTACCACCACTTCACTGTCGGTGGAGGACTGGAAAACCGAACCGGTGGCAGCCAGCTGTGCTCTCAATTCGGTGATGTTGGTAATATTGCCGTTGTGGGCTAAACCCAGCATACCTTTAGCATAACGAAATACCAGGGGCTGGGCATTAAGGGGCTGGCTGGCCCCGGTGGTGGAATAGCGCACATGGCCGATGGCAGCCGGGCCGCAGAACTGTTCCAGCTGCTGCCCGGTAAAAACCTCGGTTACCAGTCCCATACCCTTATGCAGTTGTATCTGGCGGCCGTCTGCCACGGCAATGCCGGCGCTTTCCTGGCCCCGGTGCTGCAGCGCATGCAGGCCGTAATAAGTCAGCCTGGCCACATCCAGGCCGGCACCGTAGATGCCGAAAACACCGCATTCTTCCACCGGTTTATCCGGCAACAGCAAGTTAGCTACTTCATTAGACAAGGTATCGCCCCCCGCCAGGTTTCTGCCAGCCGGGTCACCGGCAGGTTCACCAGGGTACCGCCGCAGCCGGTGCAGCCGGGATTTACCACATTAATCACCAGTGACTCGCCGCCCACGGTACCCAACTGGCTGTAAGGAACGCCGGCAGCCACCAGTTTTTTCACCAGTTCAACGCTGCGCTGCCGATCCACACTAATAATAATGCGGGACTGTGTTTCGCCAAATAACAGGGCATCGCCCCGGAAGCGGCGCACCATGGTAATGTCTGCCCCCAGTCCGCCGGCTATGCAGCATTCCGCCAGGGCCACCGCCAGTCCTCCTTCGGCACAATCGTGGGCGGATTTAATCAGCCCGCTCTTGATTTCGGCCAGTACAAAATGCTGCACCTTTTTCTCCAGATGCAAATCCAGGGCAGGCGGTTTGCCTTTGGTTAAACCAAAATGTACTTTTAAATATTCGCTGCCGCCCAGTTCCGGCAGGGTCTCGCCAATAAGAAAAACAGCATCCCCCGCCTGCTTAAAGCCCTGGGTGCAAACATGCGCCAGGTTTTCCACCAGGCCCACCATGCCGATGGTGGGTGTGGGATAAACCGCACTGCCCTGGCTTTCATTATAAAAACTGACATTGCCGCCGGTAACCGGAGTTTCCAGCACCCGGCAGGCTTCGGCCATACCTTCGATACACTGCCAAAAAGTCCACATAACTTCCGGTTTTTCCGGGTTGCCAAAATTTAAGCAGTTGGTCACAGCCAGCGGTTTAGCACCGGCACAAACCAGGTTGCGGGCAGCCTCAGCCACCGCAATGGCCGCACCGGTTTTGGGATCCAGGAAACAGTAGCGCCCGTTGCAGTCAGTGGTCATGGCAATTCCTTTGTCGGTACCCTTGACCCGCAGCACTGCCGCAGCAGCACCGGGAGGCACCACTGTATTTAAGCCCACCATATAGTCGTACTGCTGATAAACATACTGCTTGCTGGCAATGTTGGGGGAAGCCAGCAATTGCAACAACAACTCGTTATAATCAGCGGGCAGGTTTAGGTTGTCCAGCGGGTAGTTCTGCACTTCCTTCAGGTAAGCCGGTTCCCGGGTGGGGCGGTAATAAACCGGCGCCTGCTCAGTTAAAGCCCGGGCGGGAATCTCCGCCACCACCTGAGGGCCCTCTTTAATCCGCAGCAGGCCGTCCCCGGTAACCCGGCCCACCACCACCGCATCCAAATCCCACTTGGCAAATATCTCTTTTACTTTATCTTCCGTTCCTTTTTGTACCACCAGCAGCATCCGTTCCTGGGATTCCGAAAGCATGATTTCATAAGGAGTCATGCCCGCTTCCCGGCGGGGAACCAGGGCCAGATCCATTTCCAGGCCGGTGCCGGCCCGGCTGGCCATCTCGCAGGAAGAACTGGTGAGGCCCGCCGCCCCCATATCCTGAATGCCCACCACATAGCCGGTTTTAATAACCTCCAGACAGGCCTCCAAAAGAAGTTTTTCCATAAAGGGATCGCCCACCTGAACGGCCGGACGCTTGTCGGCCGCCGCCTCAGACAGTTCCTCGGAAGCAAAGGTGGCCCCGTGGATGCCGTCCCGCCCGGTTTTGGCGCCCACCACCAGCACCGGGTTGCCGATGCCTGCGGCAACCCCTTTTTTAATGTGGCGCTGGTCCAGCAAACCCACACACATTACGTTAACCAGACAGTTGTCTTTGTAGCAGTCCTCAAAGTAAACTTCGCCGCCCACTGTGGGAACGCCGATGCAGTTGCCATAACCGCTGATGCCGGCCACCACGCCTTCAAACAGGTAGCGCACCCGGGGGTTGTCCAACCGGCCAAAGCGCAGGCTGTCCAGCACCGCCACCGGTCTGGCTCCCATGGTGAAAATATCGCGCAGAATACCGCCCACACCGGTGGCAGCACCCTGGTAGGGCTCGATAGCCGAAGGGTGATTGTGGCTTTCAATTTTAAAAACCACCGCCTGCCCGTCGCCGATATCCACAATACCGGCATTTTCGCCCGGTCCCTGCAGGATGGCCGGTCCTTCGGTGGGCAACGTTTTCAAAGCGGGACGGGATGTCTTGTAACTGCAGTGTTCCGACCACATGACAGCAAAAATGCCCAGCTCTACATAATTAGGTTCCCGGCCCAGGATGTCCAGGATTTTTTCATATTCTGAGTCGGTGAGGCCCATCTCACGCCATACCCTGGGATCCGTAGTCATCTAGCCGCACCTCCTCTGCCAGAAATCCAGAAGTGATTGGAAGATAAGTTGTCCGTCGGTATTGCCCAGCACTGCTTCGGCACAGCGTTCCGGGTGAGGCATCATGCCCAGCACATTGCCCTGCCGGTTGCAAATGCCGGCAATATTGTTAAGCGAACCGTTGGGGTTGGCAGCCGGGGTTACTTCGCCTTGCGGGTTGCAGTAGCGGAAAATTACTTGATTGTTTGCTTCTAACTGTTGGAGGGTTTCCTGATCGGCATAGTAATTTCCTTCACCGTGGGCAATGGGGATTTTCATAACCTGTCCTTTGGCTGCCCGGCAAGTAAAGGGGGTGGTATTGTTTTCAAGGCGCAGAAAAGTATCGTGGCACAGAAACTGTAAATTTTTATTGCGGTGCAAAGCGCCGGGCAGCAGGCCGGCCTCGGTAAGAATCTGAAAACCGTTGCAAATGCCTATCACCAGTCCACCCCGGCGGGCAAACTCAACGATTGGCCGCATCACCGGCGAAAACCTGGCTATGGCACCGCATCTTAAGTAATCTCCGTAAGAAAATCCCCCGGGCAGCACAATACAGTCAAAGCCGTCCACACTGCCCGTTTTGTGCCAAATGTACTCGGCCGGCTGCCCGGTTACGGTTTGAATGGCGTGCAGGCAATCGGCGTCACAGTTGGAGCCGGGGAAAACCACCACTCCAAATTTCACCCTTTACACCTCCACCAGTTCAAATGTATAATCTTCAATTACCGGGTTCACCAGCAGTTTATCGCACATGTCCCGCACTTGTTTCTCGGCGGCAGCCCGGTCGGCTGCCTCCAAATCAACCACCATATAGCGCCCGATGCGCACTTCGGACACGTTGTGGTAGCCCAGAGCAAACAGGGACTTGCGCACCACGCTGCCCTGCGGATCCAACACACTTTTCCTAAGGGTTACGTAAATCTTTGCTTGCCACACGTTAAACCCTCCCTTTGCATAGCCTTCAGAATTTAGTGATTTACTCCCCGGTCAATCTCCTCAGCACTTCCCGGTAAGCTCCGGCCACGTTGCCCAAATCCCGGCGGAAGCGGTCTTTATCCAGTTTTTCGCCGGTGGTTTTATCCCAGAAACGGCAGGTGTCCGGCGATATTTCATCGCCCAGCAGCACCTGGCCCTTGTGCAGGCCAAACTCCAATTTATAATCTATCAGGTCAATGTTGACCGGGGCTAAATACTGCCGCATAATCTCGTTAACCCGCAGGGCGGTTTCCTTAATATAAGCCATTTGCTCGGGGGTGGCCAGTTCCAATGCAGCGATGTGCGAAGCGTTGATTAAGGGGTCGCCCAGTGCATCATCCTTATAATAATATTCCAGCACCGTCCGGGGCAGAAGTGTACCTTCGGGCAAACCGATGCGCTTGGCCAGGGAACCCGCCACGATATTGCGCACCACCACTTCCACCTTGATAATTTGCAGGGCTTTGACAATCATTTCACGGTCGCTGACCAGTTCCACAAAGTGAGTGGGAATGCCTTCTTTTTCCAGCAATTGAAAAAACACCGCAGATACTTTGTTGTTCACTACCCCTTTATTGTCAATGGTGCCTTTTTTTTGCCCGTTAAAGGCAGTGGCGTCGTCCTTGTACTCCACCCAGTAATAATCAGGGTTGTCGGTACGGTAAACCTTTTTGGCTTTGCCTTCGTAAATCATCGCTAATTTTTGCATAAGAACCCTCCCCCTTCATTTAATAATCTTTATAAGCCAAAGCGCTTGTAAATTTCGTCAATATGCCTCAGGTGGTAGCCGTAATCAAACAAGCCTGCCAGTTCTGCGTCGGTTAAACGGGCCTTAATGTCTGCATCCGCCTGCAAAAGCTCCAAAAATTTGGTGCCGGTGCGCCAGGCCTGCATGGCATTGCGCTGCACCAGTTCATAGGCCCTTTCCCGGCTCAGTCCTTTATCTACCAGGGCCAGCAGCACCCGCTGGGAAAATACCAGGCCCAGGGTTTTCTCTAAGTTGCGCTTCATGTTTTCCGGGTAAACCAGCAGTTTTTCCATAATGCCGGTAAACCTGTACAGCATAAAATCCAGGGCGGTGGTGCTGTCCGGAATGATTACCCGTTCCGCCGAAGAGTGGGAGATATCCCGTTCGTGCCAGAGGGTAACATTATCCAGGGCAGCCATGGCATTGGCCTTTACCACCCGGGACAAACCGGACACGTTTTCCGCCGTGATGGGGTTGCGTTTGTGGGGCATGGCGGAAGATCCCTTTTGCCCCTGGTTAAAGTATTCTTCTACTTCTAAAATATCGGTGCGCTGCAAATTGCGGATTTCGGTGGCAAACTTGTCCAGAGAAGCCGCAATGACCGCCAGGGTGCATAAATACTCAGCATGACGGTCCCGCTGGATGATCTGGGTAGATACCCTGGCCGGCTGAAGTCCCAGCTTCCGGCATACGTACGCTTCCACCCGGGGGTCTATATTGGCATAGGTGCCCACCGCCCCTGAGATGGCCCCCACACTGACAGTTTTAACAGCCTGCTGCAGCCGCTCGATATTGCGTTCGGTTTCTGCCACCCAGAGCAGCATTTTAAGGCCGAAGGTCATCGGCTCCGCATGGATGCCGTGGGTGCGGCCGATCATCAAGGTGTGCCGGTGTTCCCCGGCCCTGTCCAGCAGTACCTGGCGCAGCCGCTGCAAGCGTTTCAGCAGCAGTTCCCCGGCTTCCTTCATGCGTACACACTGGGCGGTATCCACCACATCCGAAGAAGTCAGGCCCATGTGGATATACTTGGCATCCTCTCCGACGTTTTCAGCTACGCAGGTCAAAAAGGCAATCACATCATGGCGGGTCACTTCTTCAATTTCTAATATACGCTCCACCGTAAAAGCGGCCCGCTGTTTAATGTTTTCCAGAGCGGCTGCCGGAATCTGCCCCAGCTGAGCCATGGCTTCGCAGGCAGCAATCTCCACCTCCAGCCACTTTTGAAACTTGTTTTGGTCAGACCAAATATGCTTCATTTCCGGTAAAGTGTAGCGTTCAATCATCTGTTCTGCGGCCTCCGTTTCCTAACTGACACTATTTAGCGTTCAAATATCCGTCCACGCCAAATTCCTTTAGCCTGGCGTCCTTTTCCTCCACTTCCGCAGCCAAATGTTCTTTAAACCGGTACAGCTGCTGCTGCAGGGACGCATCCGTTAAGGCAATCATCTGGGCTGCCAAGATGGCGGCATTTTTGGCGCCGTTAACCGCCACCGAAGCCACCGGAACGCCCGGGGGCATCTGGGCGATGGCATACAGGGCATCCACCCCGTTGAGGGCACCTGACTTAACCGGCACCCCGATCACCGGCAACACCGTGTGGGCTGCCAGCACCCCCGGCAGGTGAGCCGCCAGCCCGGCGGCAGCGATAATAACCTTCAGCCCCCGGGAAGCAGCCGATTTAGCGTAGGCAGCGGTTTTATCCGGGGCCCGGTGGGCGGAGGAAATATTCAACTCGTAGGGTATACCGAACTTCTCCAGGGTTTGCACGGCATCCTTCATCAAGGGCAGGTCGGAATCGCTGCCCAGCACAATACCTACCAGGGCTGACATGGCATAACCTCCTTAAAATAATTAAATATTTTTACGTTTATTCCCCACCCAGGAAAATATAACGGGTGATTACCAGGACAAACAGGATGTACATTAACCAGTGCACTTCTTTGGCCCGGCCGGACAGAACCTTTAGGGCAGTGTAGAAAATAATACCTGCGGCAATGCCGTTGGCAATGCTGTAAGTAAAGGGCATCAAGGTAAAGGTCATAAAGGCCGGGAACCCTTCGGTAAAGTCGTCGAAATCAATCTCCCGCACCGCTGAAACCATCAGTACCCCTACAATAATCAAGGCAGGCGCGGTGGCGGCACTGGGGATTAAGCCGGCCAGCGGGGCCAGGGCCAGGGCCAGCAGGAACAAAACACCGGTGGTAACAGCCGTTAAACCGGTACGGCCGCCCTCGCCGATGCCGGCGGCACTTTCTACATAGGCGGTCACCGTACTGGTACCCATCAACGCACCGAAGGAAACCCCCAGGGCATCCACCAGCATAGCCCGACCGATTCTGGGCGACTGGCCGTTTTTATCCAGCAGGCCCGCTTTATCGGCAGTGCCCACCAGGGTGCCGAAGGTATCAAACAATTCCACAAAGGTAAAGGTGAATACCACCGTCCAGATACCCATATGCAGGGCGCCCATAATATCCAGTTTGCCCACGTTAAGGTTGCTGAAATCCGGCAGCGCAAAGGGGCTAAAGTTTTCCGGGATAACCGTAACGCCCAGGGGAATGCCAATCAGGGTGGAAACCAGGATACCGATCAGCAAGGAGCCTTTAACCCGGTTGGCCATCAATACGGATGTCACAGCCAGGCCGATCAGAGTTAATAAGGTAGCCGGATTATGAAAGGAACCCAGGAAGATGTTCCACTCAAAAAACTTGAGGGTTGCTACCCCGCCGTCTTGCAGGGCTTGCAGGGTGGGGGGAATTACCGGGCCCGCCTTAACAACGGTAAGTTCAGATAATTTTAAGCCAATGATGGTGATAAATAAGCCGATACCCACCGTAATGGCCCGTTTGAGGGAATTGGGCACCGCCACAACCAGAATTTGGCGCACCTTGGTAACTGTTAAAATAACAAAGATAATACCGGAAATAAATACCGCACCAAGGGCTACCTGCCAGGGCATACCCACATGCTGGGCAGCCACCGCGGCAAAAAAGGCATTAAGGCCCATACCGGGCGCCAGGGCGATGGGAAAATTAACAAACAAACCCATGGCAATGGTTACCACACCGGCCGCCATAGCTGTGGCAAAAAATACGGCGTTCTTGTCCATGCCGGTGCCGGCCAGGATGTTGGGGTTGAGGAACAGAATATAAGCCATGGTCATAAAGGTGGTCAGACCGGCAATAATTTCTGTCCGCACAGTGGTGTTGTGTTCTTTGAGTTTGAAAAACTGTTCCAGCACTTGATGTCTTCCTCCTTAGCAAAATAAAGTGGCGGGATGTCTGGTTAGTCATTTTCCAGGTATTATGACCCTAAGAAAATTTATCATGCAGTTCAGGTTGTTGCGATAACCGTAAAACAAAAAAGCCCAGAACGATAGGTTTCATTCTAAGCAGAGTGAAACCTACCGCCTGGGCTTTTATCCCTATCGGTGTAGCGCAAAAACGCCTGTACCGCTCGGACCAAACCAACCACCCCTGGGGGTTGTGGAACCCTAGGTACACTTTCCCTCCCGTAGTCAGGCAATTTACGGTTGCCCGGTAGAAACACTTGAGCCAATTCCCAAGCATATACGGAATGATTAACTTGTACAATCTCATACTAGCAAGGCTGTGTGCATTTGTCAACGAACCAAAACAAATTTTTACATGGTTTTTATTTTCGTTTAACTTTTTCCGGCAACTGTTTGAATATAATGCCGGATCAAATCAAGCATCATGCATAAAGTTAATCAACCGGATTAACCTGAGCAGCGTAGCATGAATTATCCGTTTCACCGGACAACTGTCAATGGTTAAGGCACCTTGTAACAAAGAATATATTTTATAAAAAAAGCCCCCGGCTAAAGCGGGGATACAGGCGCGAATATACATTAAATAACTTATCTCAGTCACTCAGTATCATTGTGGTTTGCTAAGTTTACCCGTACCTATACAGTTGAGAAAGTTATTTAATGGTAATTATTGTTGTTTTATTTTAAGGATTTCAGTTTAATATTTTTCTGAAATAACCTTGGACTGTAAAAAAATCAGAAGATAATCTCTTCCTCCTGCCTTAGAATTTGTTCCGGACATGTTAAACCCCCCAAAAGGATGTACTCCAACCAGAGCACCGGTACATTTGCGGTTGAAATACAGATTGCCTACATGATATTTACTTCTGGCCATTTCCAGCTTACGGTGGTCCCGTGCAAAGACCGCCCCCGTCAGCCCGTACTCGGTGTTATTAGCTATCTCCAGCGCATGGTTATAATCTTTTGCCTTAATAAAGGCCAGCACCGGTCCGAAAATTTCTTCCTGGGCTATTACTGCATCGGGTGAAACATCTCCGAAGATAGTTGGCTGTAGATAATAACCTCCCAAGCTTTCTAATGTATTTCCACCCAGCAATAGTTTTCCTTCTTTTTTACCTATGGCTATATAGGACTTAATTCTGTTAAGGGAACTTTTATCAATCACCGGGCCAACAGGGTGATTGTCAATGGCTGCGCCTATGGTAAACTTACTGGTTTTTTCAACCACAGACTGAACCACTTGGTCATATACATCTTGAACAATTATAGCCCGGGAGCAGGCAGAACATTTCTGGCCCTGATAACCAAAGGCAGAAACGGTAATTGCAGTGGCAGCTGCCTCTAAATCAGCAGTACTGTCGACAACAATAGCATCCTTACCACCCATTTCGGCTGATACACGCTTGATATGGTGCTGACCTTTTACTGTTTTGGCAGCCAGTTCATTAATTCTTAAGCCTACTTCCTTGGAACCGGTAAAGTTAATAAATCTGGTTCTGGGACTGGTTACAAGGTAATCACCTATGGCCCCGCCACTGCCTGGCAAATAGTTTACCACTCCGTCCGGAAGCCCTGCTTCCCTAAGAATATTCATAAAGATTGCGGCTATCACAGGAGTATTGCTGGCAGGTTTTAATACTACCGTGTTGCCTGCAACAATCGCTGCAGCAGTCATCCCGGCCATAATTGCCAAGGGGAAATTCCAAGGTGGAATAACCACACCTACGCCAAGGGGGATATATATCAATTCATTATGTTCCCCTGGTGTTTTTACAAGTGGTTGGGGGCCTGCCAGGCGGTACATCTCCCGTCCGTAAAACTCTAAAAAGTCAATGGCTTCGGCCGTATCGGCATCGGCCTCTGCCCAGTTTTTGCCCGCTTCATAAACTAACCAGCTGGAAAGTTCATATTTTTTTTCCCTCATTATGGCTGCAGCCTTAAATAAGTAATCCGCTCGCTCCTGGGGTTCAACCTTTGACCACATACGAAAAGTCTGTTCTGCACTGCTGAGGGCTAGTTCAGCCAGCTCCGCTGAAGCTTTGCCAACATAGCCAACAACCTGGCTATTACAGGACGGGTCTATAGATGTAATTTTTTCTACGGTATAGATTTCTTCACCGTGAATAATAAGAGGATAATATTGCCCTAATTTTGCCCCTACCTGGTTTAAGGTTGACCTAAACTTGTCAATTACAAACCGGTTATTAAAATTTAATAACGGCTCGTTTGTAAAATCATTTAGCATTGGTGTCACCTCATTCGAGAAATAAATTTTAGATTTTGTGCTAATTAGGCTCTGCAGAGTGCTTTACCCTGATGATTATAAATTAAACTAAGATCTTTTCTTTTGTTTTGCACCACATAGATGCCCGGGTGTGGGTAATTTGGTGAGCTTAAATATTCTCGTAATAATTGGTTAATAATTACTTGCCTTACCTTTGATACGGGTAATTCTAAGGGGTAGTAAAAGGAAATGATTGCATTTCTCCTGCCATAAACTTGTTCTTCCCTGACCAATATCCCTTTATCGGCCATTTTAGAAAACTCCATGTACATATCAAATACTCTATCAGTTACGCTCCCCAAGGCAGCAGCAATTGCTTTTATTTCTTCCTCTCCTGGATTATAGCAACCAGTTATCTCTCCGGGTTTAAATGTAACCAGTAGCTTGCCTGGCTTAATCAATGTGTCAACGCCGACTTTATTTTGACCCACCATCGCCGGTTTAGAATTGACCCACCCGGCGATTTTTTGTTGGTTAGGTGGTAGAGGGGGAGCCGTAGGCTCCAGTCCTCATCTTCTCACGAAGTCGGTAACTATTCCCCCTAATATTGACGATGTGGGAATGGTGTAAGAGCCGATCCAGGATAGCCGTAGCAAGTATCGGATCGCCCATCAGTTCCCCCCATTCACCGAAACTCTTGTTGCTGGTCAACAGAATACTCCCTCTCTCGTATCTTGCACTTACTACCTGGAAAAAGAGGTTAGCTGCCAAACTGTCAAACGGTAAGTAACCAATTTTCGTCAATAATCAGGAGCTTTGGTCGAATATAGATGCGTAGGCGTTTATCCGGCCTGTTTTCCGTGTAAGCCTTTCGCAGATCTTCGATGATTTTCGAGAGACTGACAAAGTAAACGGATATTCGTTTGCAAGATGGCTTCCACAGCCAAACGCCCCCCGCGAAATGACTTTTTCCTACTCCCGGGAAGCCTTAAGAAAAAAAAATTTCCCGTGTCGGGGTACAAAAGTCATTCGTGGCCGCCTCCCGAATCAACCCGTCCCTCATGGCGGGGTGGGGAAGAAAAACCAAACTCCCCCAAGCGTTTTTCGGGAGGGCAAAGGGGCCGAATTTTGGTGCGGACCCCCCCCTATTCCCGTTTTTGGAATTTCCCCGTTTTCCTCTGAATCTAAAAAAAAAAGTTGGAAAAAAAGAAGGGAAAAGGGGGGGGGCTTTGGCCATGAACTTGGTCCCCTCTTCCAAATGGGGGGCATTCAAAAAAAAAGAAAGAGCCCGTTTGGGTGTGAAAAACCCCCAAAGTTTTTCCCCCATAAAAGCCAATAGACCCCGGGCTTGTTTGTTTTTTCCCTCATTTTAATAAAAACTTTGGCTCTCCCCTCCTCCTCCCCCTCCCTCCTCCAGTCCTTCTCCATTGAGTGAGTATAATAGAATAGG